>NZ_JBPMGE010000030.1:0-12288 GCF_054014795.1 Candidatus Pyrohabitans sp.
CCCGCCTCCTCTATGCTGGTTTCCGGTGTAACCGAGATTGTGTAGGGTGTCATTATGTCCTCGGCGGTGTATTTGAAGTTGAGTCCAGGGTTGCCGTTGGCAAGCTTGAAGATGTCCAGCGCCGACACCACACCCACAACATCACCCCCACTGTCCACAACAACCACGCCGGAGATGTTTTTGTTGACCATCTTATCCAGAATCTCAGTCACCGTGGAGTCGAGCTTGACAGAGATAACATTGCGGGTCATTATATCCCCAACTTTGGTCTCCTGCATAGCCAACCACCTGTTTAAACGCTATTGTTAGGGGTATAAAAAGGTTGTGATGCCTGCTTCAGGGGATCCTCTTCTGCAGCTCGGGGAGCTCTTCAAGCACCTTCTCTGGGGTGTAGCTTTTGAGCTCCTCCACCAGCCCCGACTCGGCCAGCATGTCCACTGTCAGAGGCAAGGCCACGCCGTCCACGCTTCTGGCATCGCCCATGTGCAGCGAGAAGGGTGCCCTGGCAAGCTTGCCACTCGGCGTCTGTGAGGGGTCGAGGGTCAGCTGCCCTGCCAGTTTCTCGTGACCTCCGGCGATGCGTATCCCCAGCGTGGACCTTATCTTCTCAGCCCACCTGCCTGTGAAGCTGGCCAGCGGCGCCTCCTTGGAGAACCTCAGGTTGGTGTCATAGAATTCAGGCGGAAGCTCATTCTCAAGCAGGAGGTACACGTGAAAGGAGGAACCGGTGTACATCGTAAAGAAGCGGTACTCTGGCAACAACGCATTGAACTCCTCATCTTCGCGTATGAGCTCCACCAGCGCTCTGGCCGCGAGCCGAGCCTCCTCAATGCCGACCTCTCTAGCCCTGTCGATGTCGAAGAAGATGCGCTCTATTGCTCTGCCTTCCCCCTCGCCGTTGGTGGCATAGAAGAAGTCGCACAGCTTCCGCGGCAGAAAGTAGTTCCACACCCTCACCTGGGTTGGGGTAAGCCTGTGGCGGACCTCCCTGAGGGAGCGCAGCCTGAGTTTGAGAAATTCATCAGTGACGCTCTCAGCCAGCTGCTCAATGTAAAGTACGCCGTGTTTTGAGCCCCGCTTTATTATCTTTGGCCCGCGGGGAATCCACACCTTGGTGGCGAGCTCTTTTCCGCGCAGAAAGCCGAAAAGCGCCTTTGCAACCTCGCCGTAGTAGTAGAGCACATCAAGTTTGCCAAGAGGCGCAAGGACATCGCGAGGCATTGGTTTTCCCCTTTAAGGGCGAAAGAGATGGCGTTGTGAAGGATTGTTGGAAGGTAGAAGAGTAGAACTCGCCTTCTAAAGGGGATGGTTAAAGCAATTGAACCGCCAACAATAGACAATAAGCCTTATTATTAGTTTACTTTACTCTACCTGCCACTATCAATATTCAATCAAAAGTTTTTAATGGTTAACTATCTCAACTTGAAACATAAAGTATATATGTAGTTCCGATAATAGGGGTAGTTAATATGACCATAGACGAATTTCGGCATGCTATGTCTTATACCTCTAGAAAATCTACAGCCGAAGAGTTGAGAGAGGCAAGAAGGTTAGCTAGGAAAATAATTAATGAGAATAGAGTGCTCTTTGACAAACTTGCTAAATTATAACTCTATTTTGACGGCATGTTTTCTTATCCATTTTTTTACTTCTTTTAATGTTGCTTTATTTTGAGCAATTTTCACCAGCAATTTAATACATGAATCCGGATTACATTTTATTTTAAAATTTTTCTGGTATAATATTGTTTCTGCTAGAAGATAAGCCATTCTTTTATTACCATCTGAAAACGCATGCTGAGCTGCGATTTCAAACATCGCCATAGCTGCCTGATCAAAAACATCTCTTTGCTTATTTACTTTGAAGGTCGCCATATCTATGATTCCCCTGTTTAAAATTGTTTCCCCTTGAATTTCCATAGTTAACAACATTTCGTCAAAAAGTGTTTCAATAACATCTGGAGTTACCTTCACTTCCTTTGATTTATTCATATTATATCCCCGTTATGATACTACCATAAAAATGTCATTAAAGAAATAATTTATCTTATGGGGTTCCGTCCTTCATCCCTGCTATTATCCTTATACACCATCCAATATTTCCTGTGTGAGGTGGTCGCATTGAATAGAGCAACTATTATACACCGGATACCGACAGTCCCGGAGAAGCACCCAAAGAAAAAAGAAATGGGCCCGCTGGGCTTCGAACCCAGGACCTTTCGCTTATCAGGCGAACGCGCTGACCAGGCTGCGCCACGGGCCCTCGTGATTCTGGCGCGGTTTCACCTCTTAAAATTTTAATGAAAGTGATGTTCATTTCTAGGATAAGTCTCATGCCCAGATGCCTTATAATACGTATAAAATTTACCAAAGATTTTAATTATATAAGCAACCTAATTATCATTGGACAATGGGGGCAAGATATGAAATTTCTAGATACTAAACAGATCTTTGAAAGTATTCGTGAACTTTCATCTAATGCAGATAGGAGAGTATATGCTGCAGTTGCTTTTGTTGGGAAGGAGTCTTATAATTTGTTTAGTGAAAATATACGAAATGTTGAGGATATAAGATTTATTGTTAACTTTAGTGAAAGCAGCGTAAAAAATGGGCTTACAAATCCATATGGGATCAATCAGCTTCAAGATTTTGCAGAAGTGCGGAACAATAAAAACTTACATGCAAAAATTTACATCTTTGACGATACTGCGTTGATATGCAGTGCAAATCTTTCTAGGCATGCAACAACAAATATAGAGGCAGGAATTTCGATCAACAGAAAAGATACCGTTGAAGAAATAGTTAGATTTTTTGAAAGATTGTGGAAAGAGTCTAAACAGATAAACAAAGAGTTGCTAATTAAAAGAATAAAAATATGGAAAAAAATTGGGAATAAAAGAGCAATACAAATGGTATCACGTAACAATGATTTAGAGCAAAAAATTAAAATCAATCGATGGAAAAATCCTATCCCCCCAACGTTGCAAATTAAGCTTAAAGAACTTCCTACCATTAAAAACAGAAAATACTTCTACATTATGCATTTGAGCTATAATGGGGATATGAGAAAAGAACTTTGGGACTATGCTAAGGATAACAACCTCATAGGTCTTTCTCATCAAGAAGTAGATGAATGGACAGAAGATCGTGAATCAATAATCAATGAAAAGCGCTTAAAGAAAGGTTGGATTGGCCAATTCGACTTATTTTGTAGTATTATGAAAAAAGGTGACATCGTGTTGATATTAGATGGTGAGAGATATCTTCTCGGAGTGGCAGAGGTTAGCGATAATAAACATAAGCTTTTAAAAATAGATGAATTAGAACATGACTTCTACTTCTTTGATCATGTAAGAGAAGTTATATGGATTGAGGAGCATGAATATGATGAACGTCGTAGATTACCTCAACAAATAGGTTTCAAAAATACCTTGAACATGGTGAAACCAGGACACAAACGTTGGAAAAAGCTGGAAAATTTCACAATTTATATTTAAAAATGTGAATTTTAACACTTTTTACCCGATCGTTAAAAAAGCCTCCCGTGCCGGTATACATCCACCTCAGCCACCATGTAAACCACCTTATCCTTGTTGGAGAGCTATTAAATCCCAGGCTTAAGCGGTGGCTAGTAGGCTCTACCCAAGCTTTATATTCCTCCTCCGCCAATATTACTTTCGTTAAACTTTCCGCTATCCTAGGAAGGTGAAGCGAAATTGGACCTTATGAAGTTCCGCACCACTGAGGAGATTGAGGTTCCCAAGAACCTTATCGACCAGGTGATTGGCCAGGAAAGTGCAGTAGAGATAATAAGGAAGGCCGCCCTCCAGAAGAGGCATGTTCTGCTCATAGGCGACCCGGGTACAGGGAAGAGCATGCTGGGTCAGGCGATGGCGGAGCTCCTTCCCACCGAAGAGCTTGAAGATGTCCTCGTCTACCCCAATCCCGAAGACAAGAACAACCCCAAGATAGAGGTGGTAAAGGCAGGCGAGGGCGAGGCGATACTCCAGCGCTTCAAGGACCAGAAGCGTAAGGTAGAGGCGCCCATAAACACCATGTTCAAGGTGCTCTTCATAAGCATAATGTTCCTCGTGCTTTACTACATGCTGGTGCTCCAGCAGCCCTATGTGCTCTTCCTCGGGATAATCGCCTTTGTCTTCCTGCTGATGGGCAGACAATACATAAAGGTCAAGGACGATGTGCTAGTGCCCAAGCTGCTTTTGAGCAACAAGGACAGGGCAAAGGCTCCCTTCATAGACGCCACGGGCTCGCATGCAGGTGCGCTGCTGGGCGATGTACGCCACGACCCCTTCCAGAGCGGCGGGCTTGAGACACCTCCCCACGAGCTGGTTGAGGCTGGGGCGATTCACCGCGCGCATAAGGGTGTGCTCTTCATAGACGAGATTTCCACACTGGGCATAGAGAGCCAGCAGTCCCTGCTAACTGCGATGCAGGAGAAGAAGTTCCAGATTACTGGGCAGAGTGAGCGTAGCTCGGGCGCCATGGTGCGTACAGAGCCAGTGCCCTGTGATTTCATCCTCGTTGCCGCCGGCAACCTGGATGTGGTCAGGAAGATGCATCCTGCGCTGCGCTCCCGTATCAGGGGCTACGGCTATGAGATTTACATGAAGGATGTGATGGAGGACACGCGGGAGAACCGCGATAAGCTTGTGCAGTTCGTTGCCCAGGAGGTCAAAAAGGACGGCAAGATACCCCACTTCACCCGTGAGGCTGTAATTGAGATTATAGAGGATGCGAGAAGGCGCGCTGGTAGGAGAGGCAAGCTCACCCTCAAGCTTCGCGCCCTGGGCGGCCTGGTGCGTGCCGCCGGCGACGTCGCAATAAGCGAGGGCGCACCCTACGTCGAAGCAAGGCACGTGAAGAAGGCAAAGAAGATTGCACGAACACTGGAGCAGCAGATAGCAGACAGGTACATAAGCCAGAAGAAGGACTACGAGGTTTACAGGGTTGAGGGCGCCGAGGTGGGCAAGGTTAACGGCCTTGCGGTAATAGGCAGCGACAGCGGCGTAATTCTGCCCATAGTGGCTGAGGTTACCCCTGCCCAGAGCCGCGAGGAGGGCAAGATAATAGCCACGGGCAAGCTGCGCACCATAGCTAGAGAGGCAATCCAGAACGTGAGCGCAATTATCAAAAAGCACACAGGCAGGGATATATCCAACTACGATGTTCACATTCAGTTTCTGCAGACCTATGAGGGCGTCGAGGGAGACAGCGCCAGCATAAGTGTTGCAACAGCAGTTTTCTCTGCCCTGGAGAACATACCCGTCGACCAGAGCGTCGCCATGACCGGCTCCCTCAGTGTACGCGGCGATGTGCTGCCTGTGGGCGGTATAAACGCCAAGATAGATGCGGCAATCCACGCTGGAATACACAGGGTCATAATACCCGGCGGAAACCTCAAGGATGTGATGCTTGACTCAAAGAAGAGCAGGATGATAAAGATAGTACCGGTTAATACGCTCTCTGAGGTGCTGGAGGAGGCACTGTGCTGGAGTGAGGACCGCGAGGGCCTGCTCGACCGCGTGAAGAGCATGATTTCACTGCCCAGGGTGGACAAGGCCTTACCCAGTGTTGACAAGCAGGGAAGCTGAGGCTCTTCTTATGCAGGACGAAATTAGAGAACTTCTAGAGCTGCCAGCCCGTTTTGTTGATGTCACCCTCCACAGCGTGGAGAGCACCTCCATTTTAATGAAAGACGGCGTTGCCAAGGAGGTTGCAACAGGTGAGAGCTCTGGGATTGGGCTCCGCCTTCTTGAGAGGGGATGGGGCTTTGCCTATGGGAGCAGCGTGGAGGCTGTGAAGGACCTCGCCAGACGTGCACTGCGCGGCGCCAGGATGGAGCGCGAGAGGACTCAGCTTGCAGAGGTGGAGGTAGCCAGGGACAGGGTTGAGGCGAGGGCAGAGCTGCACCCCACCAGGGCCAGCCTCGAGGAGAAGCTGGAGTACCTCATGCGGGCCCATGAGGTGGCGAAGAGTTATGAGAGCATTGTGAGCACGAGCTTTGCCTACAGCGATGCCAGCATTGAGATAACCTACCTGAGCTCTGAGGGGGCGGAGATAGCGATGCGCTACCCGCGTGTGGCCTTCTATGCCCAGGTCTTTGCAAAGGATGGTGCAAAAATTCAATTCGCCGGTGAGCGCGTGGGCGCAACCTCTGGCTTAGAGACCCTCAGCAACGTTGAACTCGTCGCAAAGGAGGCGTGTGAGAAGGCGCTCCGCCTGCTTCATGCAAAGGCAGCGCCCTCTGGGGAGTTTACTGTGGTGATAGACCCGAAGCTTACGGGTGTGTTCATCCACGAGGCCTTAGGCCACGCTGTGGAGGCGGACCACGTGGTGCAGGGCGAGTCCATACTCGCCGGGAAGCTGGGAGAGACCATCGCCTCCGAACAGGTTACCATCTACGACGACCCCACCCTGGAGCAGGGATTCGGCTCCTACTTCTACGACGCCGAGGGTGTTAGAGCACAGAAGAAGGCGGTTGTGGAGCGGGGTGTTCTGCGCAGCTATCTGCACTCCCGCGAGACAGCGGCCAAGCTCGGGCAGGCGCCCACTGGCAATGCGCGCGCCCAGGGTTACAACTTTCAGCAAATGCCCAGGATGAGCAATACCTACCTCGCCAGGGGCGATGCCAGCTTTGAGGAGCTGATTGAGGATGTGAAGTTTGGCGTATATCTGCTCGGCTCCAGGGGCGGCGAGGTGGACACGGCGCGGGGGGTTTTCCAGTTCTCTGCAGAGGAGGGCTTCCTCATAGAGAAGGGTGAGGTCACCACGCCGGTTAGAGATGTCGCCCTCTCCGGTGAGACCCTTGCAATACTCCGCCGCGTAGACGCTGTGGGCAGCGACTTTGGGGTGCACATAGGCTACTGCGGCAAGAGTGGGCAGCTTGTTGCTGTGGGAGACGGCGGTCCTGCGATTCGAACAGTGGCAACTGTGGGGGGTACGCAATGACGCCGCGGGAGGCGCTCCGCTGGCTGGAGAAACACGGAGACGAGGGCGAGATATATGAGCTCAGGCAGCGCAGCTATGGGGTGGAGATAAAGCGCGGCCAGGTGGAGCTGGTGGAGGCAGGCGAACTCCACGGCTATGCCGCCCGCGTACTCCTGAAGGGCAGCATGGGATTTGCATATGGTAATGAGCTTACCCTGGGGCTCCTGAAGAAGGCGCTGGGCGTGGCGAAGGTCTCCCCTCCGGATGAGCACCTCGCCTTTGCAGGTGAGCAGAGGCACAGGAGGATTAAGGGCATCTATGATCCCCGGCTCGCCTCGCTGAGCTTTGAGGAGCTTGAGGCTGAGCTCGAGGCGATGCTCACGCCCGCCAAGGCCAGAGGGGTGGAGGTGACCCAGGGTACAGTGGCGTGGCAGGTGAGCGAGGAGCGCATACTCAACAGTCTTGGCGTGGAGGCGGAGGAGAGGAGCACAGAGATTTCCGCCTATCTGAGTACCGTTGCGAGGCGGGGTGAGGAGGTGGCGACGGGTATGCACTTCGACGCCTCGCGAAGTTTAGATTTAAATTTTGAAGCCGTGGGCGAGGTTGCGAGCCGCCTGGCAAAGGAGTCGCTGGGGGCGCAGAAGCTTGAGACCGCCGACTATGGTGTGGTGCTGCGCCCCATAGCAGTCGCAGAGCTGCTTGAGAATGTTCTCATACCCAGCTTCAGCGCAGACAATGTGCAGCGCGGGCGAAGCCGCCTTGCGGGCAGGCTGGGGGAGCAGGTGTTCGGCGAGAATTTTGGTATAGTTGACGATGCAACCCTTGAGGCCGGGCTTGAAAGCTCCAGCTTCGACGGCGAAGGCACAGCTGCGCAGCGCAAGGTGCTTGTGGAGAAGGGCGTCCTCAGGGGCTACCTCTACGACATATACACGGCGCGCAGGGAGGGTAAAGAAAGCACAGGCAATGCCTATCGCAGCGGCTACTCAACCCTGCCGCACATAGATGCCTCCAACTTCATAGTCCAGGGCAGGGGGGGCCTCGAGGATGATGCACTGGTTGTTCATGGCCTGATAGGCGCGCACACCTCCAACCCTGTTACAGGCGACTTTTCAGTTGAGACAAGAAATGCCTTTTATGACGGCTCGCCGGTGAAGAAGGCGATACTCGCGGGCAATGTATATGAGCTCCTCGGCAGCATCTCCGGCTTTGGCAGGGATGTGACGCAGGTCTCGGGAGTGGTTACACCCAGTGTGGGCTTCTCAAAGGTAAGGGTTGTAGGTTAGGAAGGTGATTACTGTGAAACTCTTTATAAGAACCCAGCCCCTGCAGAAGAAGATGCGTGGGAAGGAAGATGAGAGGATAAAGAAGAGCTATGATGAGATTCTGGAGCATCTCGGCATAACCAGCGACGGCATCACCACGCAATGCTTCAGGGTGAGAGAGTTTATAGATGTGGAGAGGCATCCCTTCCTCAAGAGGTACAAGCTGTGCGTGAAGCACGGCAAATCAATGCGAAGGTTCATCACCTTCTACCTGAAGCACAGGGAGAAGATTCACGACAGGCTCACGCTGTTCTTCGACGCCTCGGGTAGGCACGTGGAGACGGAGTACATCCACACCCTGGGCACAATTCACAGGCTGGAGAAGAAGGATAAGATCAAGGAGTACGAGTGTGGAATAGAGGTGCTGCTCTCGCGGGTGCTGGGGGAGCAGGTGGAGCTTATAATCGAGTAGCCATGAAGAGCTGCTGTCTTGTTTCTGGGGAGATACTGGGTGAGAGGATAGCGCTGGCGATGGCTGAGCCCGCCTCCCTGGAGGATTTTCTGCAGGAGTTCGCAGCCAGGGGCAGGGCCTACCTGAGCTACGCCTACGAGATGCTCGGCGAGGACGAGGCGGTGGTGCGCGTGGAGAGGAGCGCCTTCTGGGAGGTTATAAAGCGCACCTCCATAGAAAAGATCAAGAGGGCGGGATGCACTTCTGAGGTCAGGTTTATTGAGGCGGCGCTCAGGTGCTTTTTTGATGCAGAGGTTGAGCGCCGGCGCTGCTACCGGCGGAACTCGGCCCCCTGCGAGTTTGTGGTCAGGATAAGGAGGTGACACTGTGAAGGAGGAAGTGGTGCGCCTGCTGGGAAGGCGGAGGATGGACTTCTGGGAGCTTCTGGGCAGATGGGAGTATCGCCTCAAGGATTTTGTTGATGCTGTAAATGAGATGCACGCCACTGGCGAGCTGGTTGTGGAGAACGGCAGGGTTGCGCTCTCAGGGCAGGCGCTGGCGAAAGCGCCCCGGGCTCTGGAGGAGAGGACGTGCCGTGCCTGCAGCGAGAGGGGTGTTGACATCAGAGCCGCCCCGCTCCTGAAGGAGTTCAGGTCGCTGCTCAAAGCACGACCCCCAACTACTGCGGAGTACTTTCAGGGAAACATGGACGCTGAGAGTGTGGTTGCGAGGGTCTACCTCATGGATGCCCGCGATGGCCTTGCTGACAAGAGGATAACCCTTGTAGGCGACGACGACTACCTGAGCCTCGCCCTGGCGCTTACCCGCTTACCTTCGCGTGTGGTGGTGCTGGAGATAGATGAGCGCACAGGCGGATTTATAGAGCAGTGCTCCCGGAAGCACAAGCTGGAGATAGAGTATGTGCCCTACAATGTGGAAGAACCCCTGCCCAGGGAGCTTGTGGGCAGCGGCGATATTTTCTCCACAGAACCCCTGGAGACCCTCTCCGGCTTTCTGACCTTCTTTGCGCGCGGCGCTGCCACGCTCCGCAGCCGCGGTGTGGGCTACGTTGGGCTGACCAGCCTGGAATGCTCCATGGAAAAGTGGAGGCGCATTCAGGAGGAGATTCTGCGCATGGGTTTTGCGCTAACAGACATAAAGCGGAGGTTCTCAGCGTATCCAATGGAGTATCCGGAGGATGAGGTTTATGTGGACCAGGTGCTCAGGGCACTGCACTTCAAGCTTGAACCAGAGAATCGCAGGATATGGTACTTCTCCCACCTGCTGCGCGTGGAAGCTGTGGGGAAGATTGAGCCCGTGCCCGCACCCGGGGAGGCGGCAAAAATCGAGGTATTCGATGAGGGCGACGACTTTACGTATCCCAATTAGTACACGTTAGGCTGGCGCAATAGGTTATGTACTGGCTCCTGCGCCCTGATGCAGCGCGCGCCTTTGATGACCGCGGGGTGAGGCACGCGCTGGGGAGGTATATTCGCGTCGCCGTCAACGAGAGGGAGGCGAACTTCAGGATAGCGCAGCTTGTGGCGGCCGAATACGGGGAGGAGGAGAGCACAGAGGAGCTGTGGGAGCTCCACACTGAGAGGCTTGAAGATTACCATGCCCTGAGGGAGGAGCTCGACTCCGGAAAGAGGGACTACGACTCCATCCCGAAGCCTGAGAAGAGCCTGCTGGACCTCAAGCGCACCCTGGCGTGGCGTATGCTCAGCGCCTGTGAGTTCTGTGAGCGCCGCTGTAAGAGAAACCGCAGGCAGGGGGAGATAGGCTTCTGCGGCCTTGCGGCTGAGGCGAGGTTGAGCAGCGAGTTTATGCACATGGGCGAGGAGGCCTGCCTTGTACCGAGCCACACCCTCTTCTTCATAGGTTGCAATTTCTACTGTGTCTACTGCCAGAACTGGACAATATCGCGGCAGGTGGAGAAGGGCCTGCCGGTAACCGGAGAGTACCTTGCACAGCTTGTCAGGAAGCGCAGGCTGGGGGAGGGCAGCCGCAATGTGAACCTGGTGGGCGGCTCGCCCACGCCAAATCTGCATGTGATTCTGGACATGCTCTTAAACCTCGACGTGAATGTGCCCATAGTGTGGAACAGCAACATGTACATGACGCCGGAAGCTATGGCCCTTCTCCATGGCGTTGTGGACGTCTACCTGGGAGACTTCAAGTATGGCAACGATGGGTGCGCAAAGCGCCTTTCCAAGGCGCCGCGCTACTTTGAGGTGGTTACCCGCAACTTCCTGCTCGCCCGTGAACAGGGGGCTGAGCTTCTCATCCGCCACCTGGTTCTGCCGAACCACGTGGATTGCTGCACCCGGAAGATACTTGAGTGGATAGCAGAGAACCTGGGCAATGAGGCGAGGGTGAACATAATGGGGCAGTACCGTCCTGAATTTGAGGCGTATAAGCACGCGGATATATCGCGCCGGGTTAGCGGCGATGAGATGAGCAGAGCCTTTGCCATTGCGAAAGAGCTGGGACTGTGGAACCTGGACTGAGGTGATGAGATGGAGATAGTACCATTAATTTCCAAGGGATATGATTCGAACGTATATGTTATCAGGGACAAGAAGGTGGCGGTTATAGACACCGGCCTGAGCGAAGACTGGCTGGAGCGCATGCTCCGCGGGGTTGTTGAGCCTGAGCGCGTTGACTATGTGATAAATACCCATGCCCACATAGACCACTGCGGTGGCAATGGGCTCTTTCCAAATGCGAAGACGCTTATCCATGAGCTTGATGCTAAGGCGATGAGGGAGGGCAGGTTCTATGGCACTGCCTCACTTTTTGCTCACGGCAAGAGCCTGAGCTATGACCGCGTTTTCAGGGAGGGGGAGCTCATAGACCTGGGCGAGACAAAGCTTGAGGTGCTCCACACGCCGGGGCATACGCCGGGGAGCGCATGCCTCTACATCCCGGGCACAGGGGTGCTGTTCTCTGGCGACACCCTCTTCGCCGGCGGAAGCTTTGGACGCGTGGATATGGGCGGAAATATGCTGCAGCTCAAGCATAGCCTTCGACGCCTGGCCTCGCTGGATATAGAGGTGCTGTATCCAGGACACCTGGAGGTGGTGGAGGGCGACGAGGCCAGGGAAAGCGCCCGCCTTGCCTGGGAGATCGCCGAGGAGTACTACTGAGGCGGCTTCCTATATTTTCACAATAAATAATCCGTCCTTTTCTATTCTAATCTTTAATCTGTCGCCCTCTTTGAATGGAAAAGAACTGTCCCTCGCCACTTCAGTGGGAACATAGATGAAAAACCTGTCATATTTTTTCTTTCCAGTTATAGTTGGCCCAAATGATGCCCCCTTGCGCAATAGACGCACGTCTGAGGTGGGCATTATTCTGAGCACTTTCTCTGCTTCATGCCGGCCTCTCAACCAGCTCTTCAAGCTGCTTCCAGCACAGCTCAGCCCGGCGGTTGTGGTTATCTGACGTAAATCTGACGCAAATCTGACGCATCATTTCTCCCTCAAAACATAGTATATTGCCTTCCCCCTTCCCTTTCTTTCTATCAGGTTTAGGTTAAGCAGATTATTTAACCATCTGTTTGCAGTATCTCTACTAACTCCATATTTTCTTTGAATGTCAGAGCTTGTTATCCTTCCCTATACCC
>NZ_JBPMGE010000031.1:0-10875 GCF_054014795.1 Candidatus Pyrohabitans sp.
CAGCCCCTCGTGAAACTCCAGCTTCATCCCCATGGCTTCGACGAGCACCAGAATGTCGCTGAAGATTATCGCAGCATCAACGCCCAGCCTCTCCACAGGCTGAAGCGTCACCTGCGCAGCAAGCCTAGGGTTCCTGCACATATCCAGGAAAGGGTACTCCGCCCTCACCTTCTGATATGCCTCCATGTAGCGCCCCGCCTGGCGCATCAGCCACACTGGGGTGCGCTCAACATCTTCGCGACGGCATGCGCGCAGAAAAAGATGCTCCTCGCTCACAGCAAGCCTCCTGGTAGAAAATTAAAAGCAGGAGGATTTAAAATTTTTCGTTAGAGTAGCGACTGTCTTCTTCACACAAGGCTTGACATTGAGAAGATTGCCGCAACAACCTTTATATTCCGCCCCGTCTCCATATTTAAATGAACAAAAATGAAAGCTCTGCTCCTCGATGAAAAGGCACAGGTAAGCCTTGAATTTATCCTGCTTGCGGGTGGCATTATTGTGGGTGCTCTCACCATATTCACCCTTCGTGACTCCCTGAAGAACTTTGCCCAGGTGGTGAGCGACTGGGTTGAGTCTGAAAGAAACCTCTCTATAGCCAAGGTTACGAGATAGCCTCATGGAAATGCATCCTGCGGTGGTGCTCGTCGAAGGGCTCCACATGCACAAGCGCCGAGGAAATCTCAGGCATCTTCTGGGTTATCTTCATCTGAACCTCATGGGCTATCTCATGGGCCTTTTTAAGGGGTATATTCTCATCCACACAAACGTGAAGGTCAACCTTGTTGTATGCACCCATAGCGTGCACACGCACGCGGTGCACATCTATAACACCCTCCACCTCACGGCTCAGCCTCTTGATCTCTCCCACCATCTCCGGCGATGGTACTGTGCCCATGAGGTGCATAATATTTCTCCAGCTTATCTCCACAGCAACCTTGAAGATGAGCAGTGTGATGCCGAGGGCGATCAGCGGGTCGAGGGTATGCAATCCCAGCCTGCTCGCTGTGATGCCAGCTAAAACAGCCAGGGAGATGTACACGTCGCCCCTGAAGTTGGCGGCATTTGCAGCCAGGGCGGGGCTGCTGATTTTCTCGGCAATTCTCCTGGTGTAGCCAGCCAGAAGCACTTTTCCTGCGAGGTTGACAGCAACCGCTAGGGCGGCTATAAGCCTTACACCCTCCTCGGGAGCAGAGATAAGACGCTGAAAGGCGTGCTTTGCAAACTCATAGGCGAGCAGGGCGAGCATAAGCGAGGCGATTAGTCCGGCTATGGCCTCGGCGTCGTAGTGACCATAGGGGTGGCTCTCATCCGCGGGTTTGTAGCTTATCCTGATTCCGAGCCAGGTGATGGCGGATTGGAGCACATCGGAGAATGAATCTATGGCGTCTGCAATAAGCGCCGTGCTCCCTGAATACACCCCTGCGAAAAACTTCATCGCAGCCAGGGATAGGTTCCCGAAAACTCCAACCAGCGATGCTCTCTCGCCAGCTCTGTACCTGTCCAAGTCCATACCCGGGCCTCCCTACTGTTTTATAGTACAACCGCCCATATATTAATCAGGATGTTCAGGCCTGCTCGCATGCTTAAACTTTTCTGCATAATCCACGAATCTGCCTTAGAGCCCGTACTTGAGCAGCTTCAGCGCATGGCATGCATACACTTCTTTAATGTGAGAGAGTATTTCAAATTTCTGACGCCCGTTGAAAATAGGATGGAGGAGATTTCTGTCCTCGAAGAGAGGATTTCTGAGCTTCTCTCTGATCTAAGACCGGAGGGAAAGATGAGCTTCCTTGAAAGGCTTTTGGGGCCCAAGGTTGTGCCTGTTGAGATACTTGAGAGGGCGGAGAGCCTGGATGTAATAGAGGGTGAGGTGGAGCAGGTTGAGATTACCTACCTCACCTTTTGCGAGAAGCTCTCCGAGGTTGACGGTGAGCTAAGAAGGATTGAGGAGGAGATGGACGCCATAAAGAGGGAGGCGATTGACATAGAGGCGCTGCCTGAGGACAGCGCTCTAAAAAGGATGTACGTGGAGCTTGTGCAGGAGAGGGCGGCAATGGAGAGGTGCCTCATGGAAATTGAGGCAGAGCTTTCCCTATTTAAAAAGGAGAGCTATCCCCACATGCTCGCCCTTAAGGAGAGGATAAAGAACATTAAACTCCGTGCAGAGGCTCTGGAAAAATTCGGACGTTCTCGCAGTACAATCTTCTTTGCTGGCTGGGTGCCCGAAAGGGACAGGGAGCGGGTGGGCAGTGCGGTAGAAGAAGCGGCTGATGGGCTTGCGATTTTAGAGTTCTATCCACCTACCAGCGATGAATCACCGCCAATACTTCTGGAGAATCCGCGGGTTATAAAACCCTATGAGGTGCTGACCACCGCCTATGGCTTGCCGGAGTACAACGGTATAGACCCGACGCCCATCCTCGCCATAACCTTTACCGCCATGTTCGGAATGATGTTTGCGGATGTTGGCTACGGGTTGGCGCTCAGCCTTCTCAGCCTACTCCTGTACCTCCTCACCACCTACCGGGAGAGGGTGCTGAAGGATGTCAACCTCATAGTCTTTTACGCCGGCACCGCATCGGTGTTCTTCGGACTATTGGCAGGTGAATTCTTTGGCGGCCTGCTGGAGATTCGACCCCTCCTCGGCAGCTACCTGCAGAACCTCCAGCTTCTCCTCGTACTCTCCTTCCTGCTCGGTCTTACCCACATCTCCATAAGCCTGATTTCAAGGGTGCTATCCCTGAAGGATGTGGGCTATCCCATCTCACTCCTCCTCATCCTCTGGGGCTCAGCGGCTTACCTTGTCCTGCCCCAGTTCAGGACACCTTCCACAGTAATCCTCATCGCAGGTCTGGGGCTTCTTGCAAAGGACAGGGGCGTTGAAGCACTGGAGGAGCTTATCGCGCTGGCAGCCAATGTAATCTCATACGCCAGGGTAGGTGCACTGGCGGTGATTCACGTTACCATGGCGAGGCTCCTGGTGGAGGCGGTTGAAACCATACCGGGTGGAGTAGCAGGGGTAATACTCACTGCCATCATCTTCGCTCTGGGCGCTGTCTTTATCCTCGCCTCAGGCACCTTCATAGTATTTATTCAGTCCCTACGCCTGCACTGGCTGGAGTTTTTCCGCAGATTCTACTCCGGAAAGGGGGAAATGTTTAAGCCCCTTGCCTATATAAGTGAATATACATACATGCTGTGAGGCTTGCTATGATATCCAGGATACTACTCGCCACGGACGGCTCGGCCTTCTCAGAGGTGGCCGGGGAGTATGCCCTCTACTTGGCTGCAAAGCTCGGTGCCAGGGTTACAGCGCTTCATGTTATCAAGCTGGAGCCTCCCAAAAGACTTTCTCCAGAGGAGGTGGAGGCTGAAAAGGTTAGGGCTGCTAGAACAGTTTTTCACATCCTTGAGAAGGCAGCCGCAGAGAAAGGTGTTGAACTGAAAACAAAGGTGTTAATCTCCAGAAATGTGGGCGAGGCGATAACTGAGGAGGCAAGGCTGGGGCGCTATGAGCTTATTGTTGTCGGCAGCCTAGGCAAGACAGGATTAAAAAAGCTCCTCCTGGGCAGCGTTTCGGAGATGGTGGTGAGGCACGCCCCATGCCCTGTGCTGGTTGTCAGGTAGCTAAAACCGAAGTGAACGAGATTCTCTTTTGTATTGCGGAATAATACGCCTTTTGTGGTGTTTTTCCTGTTGCCCATAAACGATTTTCAGAGATATTTTAAGTCCTCTGACATCTAAAAAGTAAACCATGGAGGTGAATAGGATGAGAAGGATGTTTATGTTGGTGATGACATTCATGTTCCTCCTGCCGGCGAGTGCTCTGGCTCAGGAAAACATCAGCGAGGAGGAGGCAGGAATTGCCCCTGACTCCTTCCTCTACCTGTTTGACAGGCTCTTCGAGAAGCTTGAGCTTGCGCTTGCTGTGAGTGAAGAGGCAAAGGTAAAGGTGCGTCTGAAGCATGCTGAGGAAAGGCTGGCGGAGATAAAACTGATGCAGAAGAAGAACAAGACTGAGGTTATAGTAAAGCTGAGCGAGGAATACAAGGAAGATATTGAGGAGGCGGAGAGGGAGATTGAAGAGGCTGAAAAGAAGAAAAAAAATGTGACTGAGGTCAAGATTAAGGTTGTGGAAGCCACAGCAAAGCATCTCGAGGTGCTTCAGCAGGTATATGAGCTCGTACCGGAGGAGGCAAAGCCTGCGATTGAATATGCGCTCAACGTATCGCGTACAGGGCATGAGAAGATAAAGATGGAGTTCGAGACCGATGAGGGAGAGCTTGAGATAAAGATGGGGAAGGAGGGCCTCAAGGTAGAGTTTGAGTCCAAAATCCCAGAAGAGGAGCGCGCCAAGGCAGGAAAGCAGAGGGATGGAGAGGCTGAAGAGAGTGAGATAAAGGCAGAGGTAAAGGGCAATATAACAGAGATTGAGGTGGAACTGCCAGGCGTTGAGTACAAGTTTACGCTGAACACCACGCTGAGAGAGGAGATGGTGGCGGAGGTGGCAAACCTCACAGGGCTTATGCCAGACGAGGTGGCACAGCTACTGGAGATTGAAGTTGAAAAGGAGAAGCCGGAGATCAAGCTTGAGGAGAAGGTGGAAGAGGAGGAGTCCGAGATAGAGATAGAAATTGAGGTGGAAAGGAAAGAGGAAGCTGAAGAGAAGCCAGAATCAGAGATAGAGAAGGAGGAAGAAGAGCACAGGGAGAAACCAGAGGTGGAAGAAGAGGCGCGCAGTGAGATACCTGAAGTGGAGGTGGAGATTGAGACTGGAGGTGCCGGAGCTCACGGAGAGGGATGGGGAAGGTAGCTACCCCTTCCCCCCAAACTCTTTTTTAAGGACCAGTCTGTTGGTCTTGCGGTATGGCTCCTTTTTTATTATCCCCTTTTCCTCCAGGTTTCGCACCAGCTTGCTTACCTTTGCCTTTGAGAAGCCTGTTAGCCTTACAACCTTCTCCTGCAGGATTTCACCATCCTCTGCGATTAGGTCATATACCTTCTGCTCATCCTCCCTGAGTACAAGCTTAACAATTTTGCTCTGCCCCTGCCTCTTTTTGTGGTATGCAAGATATGCATAGGTTAGCGCCGCTCCCAGGGCAAGTCCAATAGCCAAGAGGTAGGGTGAGCGCTGCTCCTGCTTTACTGTGGTGTACATAACAAAAATTCTGAAGCTCTCTCTTGGCGTAAGCTCCCACTTCTTCCATCTTATTATTATGTGCTCGCCGTCGGTGAGGATCTTCTCGGGGGTGGGATAAACGGCGGCTATCGCCCCACCCGCGCCGCGCTGCTCCGACACAAGAACACTGCCCTTTGGAAGCTTTACCAAGAAGGTGAAGTTCAACACCCTCACATCAGGCACATAGCTCATGGTGAGTATGTTATCCCCCTGGTAGCTTGAGACCATCCCCGGCAGGGTAAATACAAAGCGCAGCCTCTGCCTCTGTCCCTCTGCAAGCCTTTCCCGCAGGGGTACAACAAGGGAGTCATCCTCCACAAAAAACTCCAGTTCGCCCTGGTCGTCGTAAACCTTTACCTTTGAAGGCGTCAGGGCTATCGCATACTCCACCGCCGAGATGTTGCCCCTGAGGTTGACCACTGTGAAGGACACCTCCTCTACGGCGTTGCCATCGTAATCTGGGGCAATCGCAATGGTGTAGTCTCTAAAGTGGTACTCCTGGGCTGAGGCCACAGGTACTAGCAACAGGAGGAGGAGCAGATAGCGCATTGATAAAAATTGAGCCGGTGCTAAAATAAAGTTTTGGTAGACCTGTCCAAACCGAGGTATTAAATACAAAGAATGCCTACCTTAAGGCATGGAAATAGGCGTGGTGGGCAAGCCAAATGTGGGCAAGAGCACCTTCTTCAGCGCAGCCACGCTCAGCAAAGCTGAAATTGCAAATTACCCCTTCACCACTGTTGAGGCTAACAAGGCGATAGCCTTTGTGCGCATCCCAGAGCCCGCTGTGGAGCTTGGAGTTATCCCAAACCCGCGCAACTCCTTGAGCATCTCCGGCTACCGCTTTGTGCCTGTGGAGATGATAGATGTCGCGGGCCTTGTGCCGAAGGCACATGAGGGCCGTGGCCTGGGGAATAGGTTTATGGATGACCTCCGCCAGGCGGGTGCGCTTATTCACGTGGTGGATGCGAGCGGCTCGACGGACGAGGAGGGCAATCCCCTCAAGCCCGGGGAGCATGACCCTCGCAGAGATGTGCGCTTTCTTGAGGAGGAGATTGAGCAGTGGTTCTTCGGCATCTTCAGGCGCAACTGGGAGAAGATTGCACGGAGGGTGCAGATGACAGGCGATAGTTTTGAACGCCTCTTCGGCGAGCTCTTCGCCGGCCTTGGAATACGCGAGGCAGAGGTGCAGCTTGCGCTCAGGGAAACTGGCCTGGACCCGAGAAAACCTGCCCAGTGGAGCGAAGAGGAGCTATTCTCCTTCACCCGCACGCTGCGCAGGCTGGCGAAGCCGATAATTGTGGCTGCCAATAAGGCTGATGTTGGTGTGGCAGAGCAGAACATAGCCAGGCTGAAGGAGGAGTTTCCCCACACAGAGATAATCCCCACCAGTGCAATGGCAGAGCTCATGCTGAAGAACCTTGCAGAGGCAGGTGTTATAAGCTATATTCCCGGCGACAGCAGCTTTAAGATTTTAAAGGAGGGCGAGCTCTCGCCAAAGCAGAAGAAAGCCCTGGAGATAATCAAGAAGAATGTACTTGAGCGCTATGGAAGCACGGGTGTGCAGCAGGCGATCAATGTTGCGGTGCTGGATGTGCTCAAAAAGATTGTGGTTTTTCCAGTGGAGGATGAACACAGGCTGTGCGACGGCGAGGGCAATGTGCTGCCAGATGCCTACCTCCTCGACCAGGGTGCCACTCCGCGCGACCTGGCGTATAAGATTCACACGGAAATAGGAGAGAACTTCATCGCCGCCATAGATGCGCGTACAAAGCGAAGAATTGCCAGCGACGCGCCCCTGAAGCACATGGATATAATTAAGATAGTGACAAGAAAATAGCATGCGCATTGAGAGCTATAGCATAGAGGTTGAGCTTGAGGCTGAAAAGGGCTTTGCTGATATAACTCCGCAGGTTCAGGAGGTCGTAGCCAAGAGCGGAATGCAGAGAGGCATAGCGGTGGTCTTCAATGTGGGCTCTACGGGCGCCGTAACCACTATGGAGTATGAGCCCGGGTTAAAAAAGGATATCCCCCGCGCTCTGGAGCGAATTGCTCCGAGAGGCGAGAGCTATGAGCACCACCTCACCTGGGGTGATGACAACGGGAGCGCCCATGTCAGGGCAGCGCTTCTTGGTCCGAGCCTTGCGGTACCCTTTGAGAACAGCAGGCTCACCCTGGGCACATGGCAGCAGATAGTGGCTATCAACTTAGATACCCGCCCGAGGCGCCGCCGCATTGTGGTGCAGCTTCTGGGAGAATAGCTACTGGTTTATGAGCCGCCTCACCTTTGCGAGGAGCTCCCCCAGGTCGTGCTTCGGCGTAACAGGGTCGAGGATTACACTGTCCTCGCTCTCCAGTTCAAGCGTATCCATGCTCTCCGGTGATAGCAGCGCATACCCCCGGCGCGCATATGCATAGCCGTAGTGTACACGCCTGTCCACCTCCACCACGAAGTGGCGATGACGCAGGAAGTATGGCCTAACCTCACCCAGGCGGTACACAATAACCTCATCCATAGGCGAGATTTCACTGCACTTCAGCTGCTCCCGCGCAAAGCCTATCTCATTCTCCCCAACATCGCCTTCGCGTACCTTAGCGATGTACTTGTTGCTGAGTACCCTTTCAAGCATCTTGTTAACTGAGGAAATATTAACGTCACATAAGTACAATCAGGACTCTGCCATGTTATATGGTTATCTCTATGTCCAGCTTCTCTGCCAGCTCCTTGTAGCGGTTGCGTATTGTAACCTCCGTTACCCCCGCCACCTCAGCGACCTCACGCTGTGTCCTGCGCTCCCCCAGAAGAACGCTGGCTATGTAAAGTGCAGCAGCGCTCACGCCGGTTGGCCCCCGCCCGGAGGTCAGCTCCTGGTCCATAGCCTTCTTTAGAATCTCCCTCGCCTTGCTCCTCACCTCGCCGCTCAGCTCCAGTGCACTGCCGAAGCGCTCTATATAATCCACCGGCGTTGTGGGGCGCAGGCTCAGCCCGAGTTCGCGGGCAACGAAGCGATAGGTTCTGCCAATCTCCTTGCGGTTCAGCTTTGCGGCATCGGCAATCTCATCCAGAGTTCTGGGCACGCCGCACTGTCTGCATGCTGCATATATGGCTGCGGCGGTCACACCCTCGATGCTCCTCCCGCGAATCAACCCCTTCTCCACCGCATGGCGGTAAAGCACAGCCGCCGCTTCGCGCACATTCTTGGGCAAACCAAGACGTGAGGATATGCGCTCAAGCTCTGTAAGCGCTATGGCAAGGTTGCGCTCCATCGCATTGCCCACGCGGATGCGCTGCTGCCATTTGCGCAGGCGGTAGAGCTGGGCGCGCTTGCTTGCGGAGAGCTCCTTTCCGTAGCTGTCCTTGTTGCGCCAGTCTATAATTGTGGAAAGCCCCTTATCGTGAATAGTGTATGTAAGCGGAGCTCCTGTGCGGGTTCGCTTCACAGCCTGCTCGTGGTCGAAGGCACGCCACTCAGGCCCTTCATCCAGAAGGTCCTGATCAATTACAAGTCCACAACTATTGCACACAATCTCAGCGCGTTCATAATCGCGCATCAAACTCGTGCTCCCGCATTCGGGGCATTCATCTACGTATTCTACCCTTCTTTCCAAGGGACCTCCTCCTCTTCTCCTCTTTCTTTGATGATACAAATAACCCCTCACCCTTCGCAGCCCTTAGCGCCTTTTCCACCGCTCCCTTCTCAGGCTTGATAACGAAGTATGGATTGGAGATAGGTCCAATTATATCCACAACTTTTCCAACTTTCTCCCCATTTTTTGTGAAAACATCAGCGTATAGCGGAGGAAAATCCTTACCTCGAAAAATAAGGGTTCCACTCTTACTTACATGGCTGAAAGTCCCCAGCATCCTCAAAGAACTCTCCTCCGGGCATAAAACTTAAAACTACAGGCGACCTACAATTCTCTCGGGGTTAACACTGGTAATAATTTCTGAATACTTCTTGTCAACCCCTGAACCCAGAGCGACGCTGAGGAGCTCTTCCGGACTGAGTATGTCCTCAGGCGAATGAGCGTCAGTGCAAACTATGAGTTCTGCCCCTGCTTCCCCTGCAACCCTTGCAATGTGACCATTGGTCAGGCAGTGCCCTCTCCTCGAGGTCAGCTCAAGGTAAACCCCGTTCTCCCTCGCCTTCTCCGCCTCTTCGAGGGTTATAAAGCCCGGGTGAGCGAGGATATCCACATCACTGCACCCCACAGCGGCGGTGTTTGTCCCCACTGCGACGGGCTCAACAATGCTTTCGCCGTGTACAACCACTATGCGTGCACCCAGCTTCTTTGCAAGACGTGCAAGCTCCCCTATCCTTGAGGGTGGCAGGTGGGTGAGCTCTATCCCGGGTATAACCTCTATCCCATGCTCCTCAAGCTCTTTACCTATGCTGCGCAGGCTCTTCAGGATGAATTCGATGTTTGAGCTGTCGGCATGGTCTGTTATGGCCACGCCCTTAAATCCCTTCTCAGCATACCGCCGCGCTATCTCGGCAGGTATAAGCTCCCCATCGCTGAAAACCGAATGTACATGCAGGTCGTAGCCCATGCAAATAAATTGCCCTTTTGATATAATTTATTTTCTATCAATAGGGATAAAACTGCATGAGAAGATTAGGATAAATAGGAATAGTACAGGCATTAGTAAAATATAAAAGAATGAGGCGCCTCACGGCGCGCTGATAATCGCAAGCCTTTTAGAACCTGTAGCTTCTGCTCCTTCTCTCAGCCTTCTTCTTGTCCCGGCAGGCTTTGCATCGCTTGGGATCCTCAAAACCCTTCTCAGCAAAGAACTCCTGCTCACCCACGGTGAAGACAAACTCTTCTCCGCAGTCGACACATACTAAGGTCTTATCTTCCATTTTTACATCTCTCCTTTCTTACTTTTTTCTGTACCCTTTGTTCGGGGGCGGCACAGTCTCCCCTCTAAAGATTTTGCCGCAGTCGCAGCTCACCACCTGATAGAAGGTAGCCTTGCCATGTTTGTAAACACGGGTTGTTCCCACAACCGAGTTGAGCGAACAAAGAGTACCACAAGATGGACACCTTATCTCTGACAACTGTATATCTCCTTAGAAGAAGTCTCCCCCTTTTTATAAAGGAAAAACTTCTTTTCATCCTCTGAATAACATTCACGAAGATAAAAGTTGCTGGAAAATGTTCCTTCACCTAATCTATAAATTATTTGTTTTGGTAAAGTTTATCTTTATATAGATTTTAATGTGGTGATTGCATGAACGATGTGCTGCTAAAAGAAATTTATGATGAAGTTGTAAAAATAAGAAAGAAAATAGATATGTTGGAAGAAATTATTATTCCTAAAGAAAAGGTTTCTGAAAAAGAGTTGCTCGAAATTGAAAAGCTAAAAGAAGAGTCAATTGAAGGTGAACATATAGAATGGGAGAAGTTAAAGAGGGAATTGAGTGTATAAGGTTGTTGTCCACAAAAAGGTTGCTAAAAAATTAAAGAGCCTTAAAAATCCATATTTGAATAAGTTTTCTGAGTTTGTAGGAATTTTAGAGGAAAATCCAGTTCCCTGGAGAATGTTTGATATAAAGAAGATTGAAGGGACCGAAAATACATATAGAGTGAGGTTTGGTGATTACAGAGTCGTTTATTATATAGATAAAGCTTCAAAAACAATACACATACTAAAATTCGAGAGACGTGGCAGGATTTACTAATTTTGGAAG
>NZ_JBPMGE010000032.1:0-19974 GCF_054014795.1 Candidatus Pyrohabitans sp.
CGGCCTTCTCTTATCTCTCTGGTGAGCATTCCCCCTGCTCTGCTGCCGAGTTGCTCGGCCACTCTTGCCAGAAGGGTGGTTTTTCCGCACCCTGGTTTGCCAGTGATGAGGATTTTCATCGCCCGTCTGTGAAGTTGCATATGTACAATCCAGAGGAGTTCATCAGGCATCCGATAATCCTCTTTAAAATCACAAAGTTTATATAACTAACTCGCATAATATCTGCTGTTAGCAATGTACTAATTGGCTTTTAGTACAGCCAAAAGGAGGTGGGAAATATGAAAAAACTCTCAGGGAAGGGCAGATCTACGGGGAGAAGGAGAAAAAACCGGGAGCTAATCTACAGGGCCCTGACTGATCCAGCCTTCCGTAGGCAATTGGAGAAAGACCCAGCCTCGGCGCTGGGCGTAAGGGAGCTCAGTAGGGAGAAGATAAAGGAAATTGCATTCGTGCTAGCAGCGGTCAAAGGAATCGAAGCCCAGATAGGGGCCTTGGCCGATGAGCTTCTGTGCGCGAATGGTGGCCCCTGTGGTATCGCGTGAGAAACCCATCAACACTAACGTGCATATCTTCGAACACCATGGTACCGTCTTTGCATTTGACCCTGTTGCAGTTCGCCTCGTTACGCTTGAATCGGATGAGGCTGCGTTCATAAGAGCTTACAGTAAGGTTCAACAAGCCCAGGAGGTGGGTTCTCTTCTGGGATGGGAGCTGCCCCGTACTCTGGAGATAGTCAACAACCTATCCCGAAAGGAGCTTTTATCCACCTCTCATCGATGCCCTGCTGAAGTGCACCCGCCCAGTGACCGAGTGGAAATCCTTGTGAATGCCACCCAAGAATGCAATCTTGCCTGCCGATACTGTTTTGTCAACCAAGGCAGATTTAGGTACGGGGAGGAACGTGTACGCAGACTCTCTCAACATCTGGCCAAGAGGCTCGTAGAGGTGCTACCTGAGGCGCTGCCTTGGGCTCGCGAATTTTGCATCCACTTCTATGGTGGTGAACCATTACTTAACCTTCCGGCAATTCGAGCAGCTGTGGATGCCGCAGCCTCGATGCCTGACTCCCGCTTTGTCTTTGCAATCACGACAAACGGTACAATATGCAGCGAAGAGGCCCTTTCTGTCTTACAGAAGGGCCGCTTCAATGTTATCTTGAGTATCGACGGCCCAGCCCATATCCACGATGCTGTCCGCCGTACCGCTTCTGGAAAGCCCACACATGCCAGAGTTCTCAAGTTTCTGCAGCGCCTTAGAGCTGGACCACGTCTATTTGTGCGTGGCTCAAGCGTCGTTCGCAGGGGCTGGTCATTACGGGAAGCATGCGCGTACCTCAAAACTCTGCCGGTGGATGCTATTAAGGCGCAGGCTGTCCGGCTGCCATCAGGGCATCCACTTGCATTGAGGGACGAGGAGCGTCAGGAGTACTTTAAGCATCTGAGAGAGATAGCCGATGAGGTAATCGACAGCTTGCGTCGAGGGCAAGTCCCCATGGACGACCGTTTCAACCATCGCGTACTTCAGCTGCTTCGCGGTACTAGGAGGATAGCCTTCTGCGGGGCAGGTCGCTGGGTCTTCGGACTTGCTGGAGACGGGACAGTCCTTCCATGCGCACTGCTGGCCGGAGAGGAAGGGGTATCACTGGGCAATATCAACGAACCGGGCAGTAACTGGGTGGAACGTGGGCGTGTGTGGGCAGAGAACCATGGCCCCCGTGACGAATGCTACAACTGCTGGGCGCTGCCGCTGTGTGGTGGGGGCTGTCCTGCGATGCTCTCGGTCTGCGGTGAGGATGAATGTGAAATGATACGTGCAAACTGCGAGCTGGCTCTGGCTATCTATGGAGCCTTCCGCGAGAGACCTGAGGATTTACTTCTTCTGGCTGGTGTGCCCCTATATGGAGAAGGAGCAGATGATGAGAGAACAGAATAAGCAGCATGTGTTCAGGCTTTTAGGCAGGGAAGTTACCTTTGATCCACTAAGTGTTTCGCCACCCCCTTTGCCGAAGGATGTATCTTCTCTGAAGATTACATCTATGGCGCTTGATGTCTCTGGGTGCTGCAATCTCCGGTGCGTATACTGTGCTGAGGCTGCCACGTTACCATCCCGACCAGCGATGCCCAGGCATGTCCTGCACCATGCTGTTGATGCCATTTTTGAGTGGTCCCCCAGAGGAACAGGGGTTTCTCTTCATCTGGGCAGTGGGGAGGCCCTTCTGCATCCTCAAGCTGTGCGGGAAATCGGCCGCAGGGCTAGGAAATTGGCTCAAAGCCAGAGACGTCCTCTCGCCCTCTACTTAACCACGAATGGAACCCGGCTCACTGGTACCATTATTCGCTGGCTCATCGATGAGGGTTGGAATGTGAAGATAAGCATAGATGGAGGGGCTGAGATTCATGATCGCTATCGCGTGGACAGAGAGGGGAGAGGCACATTTAGGAGGATAGAGAGGGCTGTACGAACTTTGTCCATGGAAATCCCTGAACGTTTCAGCACTACCTCCGTCATCTGCCGTGGAACGGATCCCCGGCAGGTTTTCTATGACATTGCGGCTATGGGGGTGAAGAGGATTGAGCTGGTGCCAGTGGCGGCACCCCATTCTTCACACCTTACCCTCTGCGAAGATGACCTGGTAGCCTATCGGCGCTTCATATTTGACTATGTGCAGCGGATTGCGAGGGGCGAAGATGTCCCTACCCACATCCGATTCCAGAAGCGGTTGCAGAGGGCGCTGGGCTACGGCAATACTAGGGTGCCGTGTGGGGCAGGCCGCAACTTCCTTGCAATCGGGTCAGATGGGACATTATACCCCTGCTTTAGGTTTGTCGGACTTAGGCATTACCAATTGGGGGGCCTCGATTCCGGTCCCGACCCTGAACGGATACAGTGGTTCGTCGATGGTCCTGGACGGCCATACCAGCAGCGAACGGCATGCAGGGAGTGCTGGGCTGCTCCACTATGTGGGGGGCCATGTTTTGCCTGTGCAGAGTTGCTGGGGCAGTCGAACGGTTCCCCCTCGCCTGATTACTGCTCGATGGTTCGCTCGGAATCAGAGGCGGCCATCTGGCTGGCGTCTATTTTGCAGGAGGAGCCCCATAGATTACTCGAACTGCTGGGCGTGCAGCTGGAGGAGTAATGATATATGCGTGTTACACTGGTCAAACCTCCGGAGCACTCAAAGCTGAATTTTGGTAGCTTCAGCTTGGCTGTTCTGGCAGCGGCAGTGAGGGATATCGCAGAAGTGAAGATATTAGATGCCACAAACCTTACTATTGTCGATGCTGTTAGGGAAGTGTTGAAAACCAAGCCGGAACTTGTGGGTGTTACTACGATGGGGCTGGCCTCTATCGGTCCAGCGGCGGTTTTTCTAAATGCGCTCAGGTCTGCTGGTTTTAAGGGGGTATTGATCGCTGGAGGTCATGGTGCTACTATGTCCCCCAAGGCGCTTCTTGAGAGGGGAGCCGACGCCGTTGTATACGGTGAGGGAGAGTTGACCTTCCGGGAGGTGCTCCTCCGTGGCGTTTCAGAGTACGTGCGGGGTCTGTTTCTGCTCCGGAATGGAAGTCTGTTGAAGACGCCTCCACGTCCGCTTATACAGCCCCTTGACAACCTGCCTGAGCCAGCACGTGACCTGACGGGTTCCCCGCCAAATGGCGTTGCTCTTCTCGAAACCAGCCGGGGATGTCCGCATGGGTGCACCTTTTGTGCAGCCACCAGATTTCATGGCCGTATGTGGCGGGCACGTTCCCCGGAACTCGTTGCAAGGGATGTGAGGCATCTGGTTGTTAGGCACAGGGCAGCAATCATAGAGATTACCGATGACAATTTCACGGCAAGTCCGGAACGTGCCCTACGGATCTGTGAGCTACTTCAGAATGAACCCTTACCCCTGTTTTTCCTGTTTTCAGCCCGTTCGGATGATCTGTTGCGGCATCCAGCACTTGTCCCGGCCCTCGCTAAAGCCCATTTTCTGCGCGCCACCATTGGTGTTGAAACAGTGGCTCCTAAGCTTGCACAGAGCATCCGGAAACCCATAACTTTTGAGCAGCACCAACGGGCATTTGCAGCGCTTCGGGATGCAGGTATCTACACAGTGGCTTCATTCATCGTAGGTCTACCGGGCGAGACTGAGGAGATACGACGGGGCTGTGTGGATGCCGCAGTAGAGCTCGGTGCGGATGCTGTACGTTTTGTTCCTTTCCAGCCACTGCCTGGTACTCCGATGGAGAGGGGCACGGGTGAACCCGAACCCTGGTGCGTGGAAGCAGCGGCGAAGTTCACGAGGGAATTTGAACGCCACCCGAAGGTATTGAGTAGATTGTTAGATGCTGCGGAGGAACCTACTGTAAGGGGGATGTTCGCCAGGGCAGGGCTTAGGAGGCGGCTTAGAGAAAATATACTGGATGCCGATGATGCGGCCATGGTTGCAGAAAAGCTGGGGGAACTGAACTCTGAAAGTGTCGATGTGGAGGAGCCCATCCGTTGGTCCGATTGCTGCGCGGGATAAAGCTGCTTTGCATGTTGGCAGATTAAGAAGTTAAACACCCTTCGGCATCTCCACACCAAGCCTAAGCTCCCTCGCCAGCTTCGCATTGCCCCTCTCGCCCATAAGCAGGTATACCCTCTCCATAGCCTCCAGCTTTCTCACGGCGCTCTCCAGCCAGTTGAACACATCCCCCGAGTAGACGAGCATCTTGCAGGCTCCAAGCATTCTGGCGATGTCCTTTGAATTCTTGCCCGCCTTCCTGAGGAGCACCACCTTCTTTGCCAGTTCCTCGGTGGGGTGGTCACAGTAGGGGAAAGCCCTGCACTCGCAGGCGAGAAACTCGTCCTTTACCAGATTCAGCACCTCCTGGAACTCCTGCTTCGGCTCCTCGAAGATAATGCCCACGGCGTCGAAGTACTTTGCGCTCACCCTCGTGCGGTAGCTCTCCTCAAGCCTGGACTTTAGCGCAGGTGAAACATAGGCGTTGGTAAAGGGCAGAAGCCTTGCGAGAAGCTCCAGAGGCGGAGTGGCGGCATTCTCGGCCATCATCCTGGCCTCGCCTGGAAGCAGAAAATGCGAAGCCGCAATTCTTCCGAGCTTCGTGGGTTTGCCCCCGCTTACCAAGCCAAGCTCCTCAAGCTTCTCAACCCAGTGTCTGAACTCGCCCCCATAGCAAAGCATCCCCTCGCTCGCCTCTGCGGCGGCATGGGCAGGGAAGGTGCACAGGTTGGCGAGCACCTGCTCCATAATCTCCTCTTCCTCAGCGTTCACCTCCACGCCCTCAATACTTCCATTGAGCAGCCTGAAGGCCACCTCCTCCTCACTCTCCCTGCTGGAGAAGAGATGCCTTCTGCCCAGCTCGACGAGGAGCACCACCCTGCCGCGGTCGTGGTAGCCTGGTCTGCCTGCACGGCCGAGCATCTGGTGAAACTCCGCCACACTCAGCCAGCGGTTGCCCATACTCAGCGTCTCAAAGACCACCTGCGAGGCAGGAAAATCCACACCAGCACCCAGCGCAGCGGTGGTCACTATGCCCTCCAGCTCGCCGTGCATAAAGGCCTGCTCTATCCGCTTTCTCCGCGCATAGGTCAAGCCAGCGTGGTAGCTCTGGGCTCGAATCCCCCGGTTCCTGAGGAAACCTGCCAGGCTGGCCGACTTGAAGCGGGAGTTGGTAAAGACTATCGTCTGCCCCCTGAACCCCCTGGAGGAAACTTCTGCGCTCTCCCTCTTGATCAGCTTTGCTATTGCACTCCTCTTCTCGGCCTCGCTCCGCAGGAAGATGAGATGCCTTTCCAGGGGTACAGGGCGCGAGGTGTAAATCACGGGCTTGAGGGAGTAGTGTTCTGCAATCTGGGGGGCGTTGCCCACTGTTGCGGAGAGGCAGATAAACTGTGCCTCCGGAAAGGCTCTGCGAAGCCTTGCAATGAGCCCGTCTATCTCCGCCCCCCTCTGCGCCTCGCCCAGCATGTGGAGCTCGTCTATAACCACAACGCCCACCTCTCCAAGCTCCCGCCTGCGCCCGCGTCTGAGCAGCACATCCATACCCTCGTAGGTTCCCACAATTATACTCGCCCTGCTCAGGTCGCTGTCCGCTACAACGAGCTCCTCTCTGTCCCTCACCCTGCTCATCCCCACGCGTATCGCCACTCGTAAGCCGAGCTCCCGGTAAATCTTAAAGTCCTGGTACTTCTGGTTGGCTATTGCAACCAGAGGCACCAGGAAGAGGAAGCGCTTACCCCGGAGGGCGCTCTCCACGCCAGCGAGTTCGCCTATAAGCGTCTTGCCCGAGGCGGTGGCACTCACCACAAGGAGGCTCTCCCCGGCAAGCAGACCGCTCTCCAGAGCCGCCTCCTGCACAGGCATCAGTCTGGTGATGCCCCGCTTGAGCAGGAGCCTCTTAAACTCCGGGTTAATATCAAGCTCAGCCACACTCCGCCCTTCTCCAGCTTCGGCTTCCACAACATCGTAGAGGCTCAGCTCCTCCCTCGTGGGGTCTACCCTTGCGTCCAGAATTTTAAGCACCCTGTCAAAATCGCGGTAGCGGAGGAGAAGCTTCAGGAATCTCCTGAAGGTTTTGCGGGAGTAGCCCCGGAAGCTCAGCTCCCTCCTGAGCTCCTCCGCTGCACATTCTGTGCAGGAGCGCCTGCCGTGGAGGAGAATATAGCCATCGCCCAAGAAGCTCAGCCTGCCCCTGTGCAGGCAGGGCATGCACATCTCAGCCTCCCTGAAGGTTATCCCCTCCTCACTCAGGGCTCTCCCCACGAAAGGCTCAGAGCCTCCAGGAACAACAACCTCCAGCGGGCGCAGAAACTTTACCAGCGCTCTGCGGGGCAGAGGATTCTCCAGTGCGGGTGAAAGCAGACGAAATATCCGCCCCCGCCTCAGCTTTATCTCACCCTCAAAGATGCGCCTCTCCTTTGAGTAAACCCACAGCTTGAGGCTGCGCCTGCCCGAGGCGAAGATTACAGCTAAACCCATTCAAAACCCTTTTTCAGCTCTCCAAAACTCAGCCTGACTCTCGCAATGCTGCGGAAGGTGAAGAGGGGCTCGTGGGCGGTGCACTGGGCAAGTATGCGCGCATCCTCACCGAGCTCCGGAAACCTCTCCCTAACACCCTGCAGAATCGCAGCCACAACCTCGCGGGGGGAGCGCGGCGAGGCACATGCCCTAGAGAGCACCAGTTCTTCCTCCTCCCTGCTCAGCGCACCGTAGGCCTTTGCGCTTACAGACGCCTCCAGGATGTCCAGGATGTCCTCGATGCGTATGTACTCCTCACCGCGGGTGGAGATGCTGAGCCTGGCGGTAGCGCGCTGGGTGCACAGCCTGCCTTTCCCCTCGCCCGCGAAGTGGAATATTGTACCCTGAATCTCAGCCCCGACCTCCTTGGTTACCTTAACCTCGGTGTTTCGCTCTGCTGCTGCCCTTGCGATGAGCTTCACAAAGTCCTGCGTCGACCTTCCGAGGGGTGAGCGCCGGTTAACCATCAGTCTGCTCTCCATTGAAACCTCGCTTACCTTGGCGTAGCTGTGCCTGCGAAGCACCTCCCGCACAACCTCACTGCAAAGCTCTTCCAGCTTGTAAACAGGCTTCTCGGAGGCTATCTCTATAATCTCATTTATCGCCTCGAGATTTCTTGACATGTGCGTACCCTTCTGGAACCGGGGGAGGTCCACGTAGCACTCAAAGCTTGCAAGAAGCACAATGTCGCGTTTACCCTGGTCGCGTTTGACCCGGATAAGCTTGCGCACATTGTTCACGCCAGCTCGCGTGAGGGGCATCCTTATCTCAGGTGCTCTTGTCTGTACATCGGGAAGCATGATTACCACTTATTTTTAACTTGTAAGCATTGGGAGATATCCCATCCTAATCCAAGGTTAACAATATAAAAGGCGAAGCCCATGATACAGGATGCAAGGCGGCTGTTTTTAACCTTTGTGCTTGTGGTAAGCGTCATGTACATAACCGACGGCTTTGCCGCCTTTGGGCACTACTTCAGCGATTTTCTGAAAGCCGGCGATGCCTTTTTCCGGGTTTACTCCAAGGAGGTCCAGATAATCCTCCTGGTGAGTATTTTTCTTGGCCTGAGCCTGGGCAGGGTATTCTGCGGCTGGCTCTGCCCTCTTGCTGCGATTTTTAATTTCCTTGCTCCCCTGTGCAGGAGAAGGTCCCGCCTTGATAAGCGCCTTAAGTATGCGGTGCTCGCTTTGGTGGCACTTCTGGTTTATGACCTCGCAATCTACGGCACATCCTTTCTGAGTCTGCAGGTGGGCAAGTACATTGCACTGGGCGGGCTCTCCCTCATAGTGCTCAGCAGCCTCGCCTACGGCAGGGTCTTCTGCACATCCCTGTGCCCCGTTGGGGCGTGGTTCAGCCTGCTTGGAAAGCTTGCAGTCTTTCGCCTCCGCATCGGTGAGGAGTGCACAACCTGCGAGCGCTGCAACCGCGTGTGTGAAATGCGCCTGGATGTGGCTCACGGCAGAGACCTGCACGAGTGTTCCCTTTGCTGGGCGTGTGTGGAGGAGTGCCCCTACAAAGCGATAAAGCTAAGGTTCATACTAAGCTAGCGCCAGGGTTGCAAGGATGCTGAGGAGGTTGTTTGTTATGTGCGTGGCTATGCTCCCGGCAAGGCGGTAGCGCAGGTAGACAGCGCCGAAAACCATGCCCACGAGGGTCATGTCAACCGCCTTGAACCATCCCCAGCCGAAGAGGAGGTGGTATGCTCCGAAGGCGAGGCTTGAAATCAGCAGCGCATTGCTGGAGCCGAGTCTCCTCCGAAGCCTTCCCAGAATAAACCCGCGAAAAACAAGTTCCTCCAGCACAGGTGCGGCTATCCCCACGTACAGGTTGATCAGGAGCGGATTTATGCCTGCCCACCAGGGCTCAGCCGGGAAGGTGTGCACCAAAAGCTCCGGGAAGGCCGAGAAGAGCAGGCTGAGGAGGAGGTAGTTGGCGGCGAAGAGCACAACACCTGCGGCAAGGGGAACAAGGCTCATGCTAGGCCCTCCTGCTCATCTTTATCAGGAGGGCGATGCCTGTGAGTGCCGAGGCGAAGTACATGGTGGCATGGTAGCCGTAGGCCTGGGAGATGGCGCCGCCTAGGAAGGGACCGGCGGCCATGGATATGCTTATGAAGGAGCCAAGCAAGCCGACACTTGTCGCTGTCTCAGGGTTGTTCTCTGCCAGGTAGCGCAGCGAGCCCACGTAGAGCAGTGAGTAGGAGAGGGCGAGGAAAATCTGAATAGGCAGCACCGCTACGTAGCCCGTGGCCAGGGTGTAGGAGAAGAACACCACCATGCTCAGCACAAGCCCTAGGTCCACAAGCCTCGCTGGGGAGCTGTAGTTCAGCCTGCGCATTATGAAGAACTGGGCGAAGGCGTTGGCGAAGTATATAATACCTATCCACAGCTTGCCTGCCCCGAGCTGCGCCAGGTAGAGGGGGAAGATTATCCATATTGCAAATGCACCCAGGTGGCGCAGCAGGTTTGGGAGGTAGATGTGGTAGTTTCTTTTTATTAAATTCAGAGGGAACAGGGGCACTTCGATGCTTGTGGTTTTCACCCTGGGAAGGGTAAGGGCTATAAAGAAGGAGGCGATGAAGAAGATGGTGGATAGAGCAAACACCAGCCAGTAGGGCATGAGCAGATTTTCCGGCAGGTAAACCTCCCCTGCACCTGCGGCGACGCCCGCGAGCAGACTGCCGAAAGCCCATCCCAGGGAGCCGAAGGCTGCCAGGCTGCCGAGCTTCTCCCCTGCGTCGTAGGTGTAGGCGATTAAAGGCGGGGTAAATATCCCCATGGTGAAGCCGACGAAGGCGCGGATCAGCATTAGCGAGGTGGCGTCGAAGGCGAATATCTGCATCGCATATGCGATGGCCGCGAGAATTAATCCCAGGAGTACAAAGCCCTTCCTGTCCCGCATATCCGAGGCCCTGCCGAAGAGATAGGAGGAGATGAAGATGGCTATGCCGTAGGCCGTGCCTATCACACCCACCTCAAAGCTGTTCGCTCCCAGAGCCTGGGAGTAGTTGGGCATGAAGATGGCGCTCATCATCGCCGAGGCGTAGCTGAGGAGGAGTATTATGCCTGCCTTCATCACCCTTTCTTACCCCGCTCTCGTTAATAAATCTAAACCACCTCTGCGAAGGGTGCCGCACAGGTGCCATAAGGTTGGGGTATCGAATGATTTCGTGCAATATGGTTAAATTTTCTACTCGGAACGTTTATATATGCATGCGCGGGTAACCTATCCTAATAAGATGGCAGCTGGGCATAAACCTTCCTAACTGCCGTCTTTTTCTTACCCCCCATAGTACTTCCGTCTTTTTCTGATTCTCTTTGTGTAGATTAGAAGTGGGGCGTAGATGATGCGCGGGCTGAGCAGGTGCACCCCGCCAACAGTGGTTATTCCCCTGAGGTCCCGGCGCACCATACTCATGAGCTCATTCCTGACCACGTGGGTGGGTGCCTCTCCGGCCTCGCGCACAAAGGCAAGGCGGTGGAGGGCAAAGAGGGTTATGAAGAAGGCTATGAGAAAGTGGAAGTCGTAGCCTGTGAAGTCCATCACCGCCGCGCTGACCTCACGCTCTGGCTCGAACCACTCTATCACAAGCGACAGCCTGCGCTCCACAAAGAAGTCCAGCATCCTGCCGGAGATCAGCGCCCCCAGGCCTGAGAAGAGTGCCGTCACCAGGGCGAGGGTTGCCAGGTAGCTCGTAGCCCTCTCCGGTGGGGAGAGCTTAGCGGCGATATTCGCAGAGCAGAGGTTTGTGCTCGCCACCGCAAAGCCCAGGAAGATGTGGAGTACAAAGATCAGCGGAAGGGTGAGCATGTGCCTCTCCGGCATGGTGGAGAAGGTCCACAGAAATATGCTTATTGAGAATACGCCGCCAGCTATCGCCAGCAGGGGCTTGTTGCCGTAGGCGTCGCTTATCTCGCCCAGGAAGCGAAGGAAGTATATGCTTGTGAGCTGGCTTACAACGTTCAGAATCATCACCACGGCGACACTAAGGTTGAGCACCTTGAACATGTAGACTGCGAGGAAGGGAAGAACCATGTTTGAGGCGAGGCTCCACAGGGCGACAAAGTACACCAGGTTGCGGAAGTTTCCCTCTGTAAAGGGCTCGAGGATCACCCTTAGGGAGAACCTGCCGCTGTACATCATGGGCTCCTCTATGCGGGAGACGAAGAAGGTTGAGAGAACGCCAAGGAGAAAGGCGAGCAGAAAGACGGCGGAGTAGGCGTGCACAGTCCCCATGCGGTCCAGGAAGAAGCCTGCGGCTATTGCGAGGGTGGCGGAGAGTGCAAGGCTGAGCCTCATCCTGCGTGCATAGAACATCCCCCTTATCTCAATCGGCACAAGGTCGCGCATCCAGGAGTTCCATGCAGTGTTGGAAACCTTGGCCAAGAGGTAATGCAACGCCAGAAATAGGAGCAGCGCTGCGAGGGGGTCGAGGTGCAGCAACGGCAGTGCTGCTATGAGTGCAATAAAAAGCCTCGAGGCGAGGGAGAAGACCACGACGATGTACTTGCGCTTCTTCAGCCTCTCCACCAGGTAAATTGCCGGCAGCTGCACAAATTCTGCAAAGAATGTGAGGGCTGCTATCAGGCCTATGTAGGAGTTGTCAGCGCCCAGGGCGAGGGCATAGGCTGCGAGAATAGGCCCGCCTGCAAGCACACCCATCGCCTGGGAGCATACCCCGTCGTAGATGAGGTTGTTCAGACTCCTTTTCACTTCGTCTCCCGAGAGCCGTCTCCTGGGCTTTAGACGTTGCATACCCCTCCTTTGATAATCCCTGAGGTCCCGCGTCATTAACTTTTTTGGAATTTTTGTAAATGTTATGCACATAAATTAGGCTGACCTAATTGGTGATAGCATGCACTGCCATGAGAGCAAGAGTATTGCGAAGGCTTCGCGAAAGGTGGCGCTTGTGGGGAACCCCAATGTGGGCAAGAGTGTAATCTTTGGTTTTCTCACAGGCAAGTATGTGACTGTGAGCAACTACCCCGGCACGACGGTTGAGATATCTCAGGGCAGCGCAAGCTTTGACAGGGAATGCCTTATCATAGACACCCCGGGTGTGAATGACCTCATACCAATGAGTGAGGATGAGCGTGTAACCCGGGACATACTGCTCAACGAGGACCTAAGTGCTGTGGTGCAGGTGATAGACTCCAAGAACCTGCGCCGGGGCCTGCTGATAACCCTTCAGCTCGCAGAGATGGGCCTGCCCTTTGTGATTGTGCTCAACATGGAGGACGAGGCGAGGAGCAGGGGAATAAGCATAGACAGGGCAAAGCTGAGCGAGATCTTTGGTGTACCTGTGGTTTCGACCATAGCGACGCAGAGGAAGGGCATGGGAGAACTTGTTAAGAGCATAGGCAGGGCAAGGCGCTCTACCTACTCCTTCAGGTACTCCCCCGAGATAGAGGATGCTCTAGAGAGAATCGCCTCACTTCTGCCGGAGGCCAGGCTTGAGAGACGCGCCCTCGCTGCGATGCTCCTTGCTGGAGATGAGAGCCTTGCCCCCTGGCTTCATGCCTCGCTTCCCATGGAGAGGATAGCTGCGATAGAAAAGATTCGCAGTGCAGCGCTGCGCAGGGTGGGTGGAAGTGTGCACTATGCAATAAACCGCAGCCGCCTCCGCGTTGTGGACGAGATTGTTTCTGAGGTGGTCAGGAGGCAGGAGACAAGGCGCAGCTCAATGCTCAACAGGCTGGGCACGCTTACGATGCACCCTGTATATGGAATACCCTTCCTCGTCCTGGTGCTTATTGCGATGTACGAGTTCGTCGGCGTATTCGGCGCTGGCACGCTGGTGGACTTCTTTGAGGAGGTGCTGTTCGGAGAGTACATAAACCCTCTGGCGGAGCGCATGGTGAATGCTACGGTTCCTGTGGCCTTCTTCAGGGATATGCTCGTGGGCGAGTACGGCATAATTACAATGGCTCTAACCTATGCGATAGCGATAATCCTCCCCATAGTGGGCACCTTCTTCATAGCCTTCGGCATTCTGGAGGACTCGGGCTACCTGCCCAGGCTGGCGATAATGACCAACAGGATTTTCAAGGTTATAGGCCTTAACGGCAAGGCGGTGCTGCCCATGATTCTCGGTCTGGGGTGCGATACCATGGCAACACTCACAACGCGTATCCTTGAGACCAGAAGGGAGCGTATAATTGCAACGCTTCTGCTCGCCCTGGCGGTACCCTGCTCTGCTCAGCTGGGTGTCATCCTGGGGATGCTGGCTACCCTGTCTGCGAAGGCGGTTCTAATCTGGGTGGGTGTTGTGGTGCTGGTGATGCTCTTTGTGGGCTTTCTGGCGGCACGCGTGGTTAAGGGCGAGAGCACAGATTTCATACTTGAAATACCCCCTCTCCGCGTGCCTCAAATAGGTAACATCGCGGCAAAAACTCTTGCGAGGATGGAGTGGTACATTAGAGAGGCTGTGCCCCTTTTCATCTTGGGTACGCTGCTACTCTTCACCCTCGACAAGCTTGGAGCTCTGGCGGTGATAAGGGACATGGCCTCGCCGGTGGTGGTGAGTATGCTCGGGCTTCCCACCGAGGCTACTGACGCCTTCATCGTGGGCTTTCTGCGCCGCGACTATGGCGCGGCCGGTTTGTTTGCCCTCGCCCAGGCGGGTATGCTCTCACCTGTGCAGATAGTCGTGGCTCTCGTGACCATAACCCTCTTTGTTCCGTGCATAGCCAACTTTCTTATAATAATCAAGGAGCGCGGTCTGCGCGTGGCTCTCGCGATAGTCAGCTTCATCTTTCCCTTTGCCTTCTTCGTGGGTGCCGTGGTCAACTTCCTGCTCCGCCACTTCGAGGTGAGCCTGTGAGGTGCCCTCTCTGCGGCTATGAGTTTGAGGAGGCAAGTGAGGCATGCGCAGCCTGCCCGATGCATTCCAGAGACTGCTCCATGAAGTGCTGCCCCAGGTGTGGCTATCACATTGTCGGAGAATCAAAAATATTAAGGCTGATAAAGAGGATATGGAGGAGAGGAGATGGAAAGTAGACATCGTCGCCGCTACAGGAAGCGCGTTGAAGAGCTTCTGGAGGAGATATGGACCCTCAAGGAGGAAGATAGAACCTCTGTCTCAGATTTGCTTGAATTTACAAAGGAGGAGGATGCAGGACAGGTGCTGGACCACATGGTGGAGCGTGGGCTTATCTCCATAGGAGATGACGAAATAAGGCTGACAGCCGAGGGCGAGGCGATTGCACGGGAGATAGTCAGGAGGCACCGTCTGGCGGAGCGCCTGCTCAGCGATGTGTTTGAGGTGAGCGAGGGTGAGGTTGAAACCCACGCATGCGAGTTTGAGCACCTCCTGAGCCCTGAGGTTACCGACAGCGTGTGCACCTTTCTGGGACATCCCCCCACCTGCCCCCACGGCAAGCCGATACCCCGGGGGGAGTGCTGTGCAAAGTTCAGGAGAGAACTATCGCCCCTGGTGCTGCCCCTGCCTGAGCTTGAGGTGGGGATGCAGGCGAAGATAGTGTTCATAGCTCCGCGGAGCCATGTCACCCTTGACCGCCTAGGCAGCCTGGGGATAATCCCGGGCAGCATACTGAAGCTTCACCAGAAGAAGCCCACCTTCGTTATAAGGATAGGGGAGACGGACCTTGCAATAGACGAGGAGGTTGCGCGGCAGATATATGTTAAGAGGATGGTAGCATGATTTCTGAGAGCATGGAGGAGTATCTGGAGGTGCTGTGGGTGCTCCTGAAGGAGAGGGGCAGGGAGCACGCAAAGATAAATGAAATCGCCGAGAGGCTCAAGATAGCACCGCCGAGTGCTGTGGAGATGCTGAAGAAGATGGAAAGGCTCGGCATGGTGGACTACGAGCCCCGGGTTGGGATACGTCTTACAGAGAAGGGTGAGCAGCTTGCAAGGCAGATTATACGAAGCCACCGCCTGGCGGAGCTTTTGCTGACTGAGATTCTGGGGATGAAGCTGGACAGTGAGGTTCATGAGCATGCATGCGCCCTGGAGCACCACATAAGCCCGGCGATAGCAGATGCGGTGTGCATAAAGCTGGGACATCCCAGGCTATGTCCCCACGGCAATCCCATCCCTAAAGGCGAGTGCTGCACAGATTAGTGCCACCCGTACTCCCCCACCAGCGGAACAAAGACGCACCCTCCCAGGCTCTCCTCCATGTACTCTTCTTCACCCACCCGGGTTATTCTTACCAAATCCTGGTTGAGCCTGGAGCCCACGGGTATCAGGAGCTTTCCACCCACCTTGAGCTGCTTGAGCAGGGGCGGTGGAACGCGGGGCGCACCGGCGGTGACGTAGATTCTGTCGTAGGGCGCTTTTTCCTCATAACCTTTCGTACCGTCACCGACAACGATGGTAATCCTGCCGCAGCATCCTGCGCGGGCTATGTTCTTCCTTGCCTCCTCTGCCAGTCTTCTGTACCTCTCCACTGAGTATACCTCACCCCTGTCTGCGATAATGCTCACTATGCAGGCGTGGTACCCGGAGCCTGTGCCCACCTCAAGAACCCTGTGCTCCCGCTCAATCTCCAGGGCTTCGCACATTATTGCTATCATGTGGGGCGCACTTATTGTCTGACCCTCACCTATAGGCAGCGGCTCGTCGTGGTAGGCGTACTCAACCCTGTCCTCCGGCACGAACTCGTGTCTTGGCACGCGCAGCATTGCATTGATTACCCTCTCGCTCTTCAGGTAACCGTAGCTCACAAGCCTCTCCACCATCTCCCGGCGTCTATCTTCGTAGTTTTTTCCTGCCATAGATTCTCACTATCTCCTCCGCACGGGCAGAGCCGCGCTTGAGCATCCTGGCCTTTGTCTTTATCTTCTCTATGGTGAAGGTTTCCTCAGGTGTGACCACAACCTCGCCGATGCTGAAGACCCTATCCCGGGTTGTGTAAATCTCGCCTGTGGTGGTTATGCCGCGGAAGTGCAGCGAATACTTCACCTTCACCGGCATGGCGAGGGAGATGCACCAGAGGGTTTTGACATCGCTGAGCTTTGCCTTCTCAACCTTCCTCCCGTCCTCTGTGTTTATCGCAGTAACCCGGGCGGGTTCTCCGCCCACCTCCACCTCGTCGCCCACGCCAACCTCATCTTCTTCTGGAAAGAGTATCATCTTCCGCTCACTCTTCTCATATCTGCTTATTATCACACTTACTTCCTTCAGGCGGGGTTTTTCTATGGTGAGGTGAACAAGGCCACATGCGCTGCACTTCACAAGAAACTCGCTGCCGCGCTGTTTTACCACCTCGTGCTCCGTATCTCTGCCGCATGCTTCGCAGTAGTAGTACATTCAACCACCAAGGTTTTATTCTTCTGCTTTTAATTAGAGGCTAATGATTGAAAAAGTTATAGTGTTTGCAAGGGGCCACGAGAACATTCGAGCAGAGCACCGCACCACCCTTGAGATTACAAGGGATGAGGAGCTCTCGCCGAGGGGAGACTGCATCATAGGCGTGGGGGCAGATAAGGCACTGGTGGACTTCCCGGAGCGCTTCAAGCGTCTGGCAAGGCACAGCAATGCGGTGATAACGCTTGTGCTTAGAGCGGGGAATAGAGAGGTGGTGATACGCGGGCGCGGCCACGAGAGGCTGAGCTTCACCGACGCGAGGGAGATGGTGGTGAGGAAGAGCACCTTCACCTGCGGGAGAACTTTGATGGTGGGCGCAAGCCACTCTGCTCGCGAGCTTCCCCGTGACTTTGTTGCGCTTCTCCGCAACCCTGCTCAGAGGCTCATCGCCGAGATAACTGTGGAGCTCCCTGCCCAGAATAGATGATTCAGAAATAGTTTGTAATGTTTGCTTTTTAAATTCAGGTGATGCCTCCGTAGCTCAGCTGGCCAGAGCGGCTGACTTGTAATCAGCAGGTCGGGGGTTCAAATCCCCCCGGGGGCTTGCCTTAACATTTCAAATTCGGAAACTACTCTAAAACTCTAATCCTGTCCTCCAGCACAACAAAGACCTTACCTCTGAAATCTTCCTCTGCCTTAAGCACACTTTTCATAGAGCTTATCAGTTTCTCTGCCACTGGAGGGTGGACCTTCAGTATTATTATGCCGTGGAACTCCTGAGGTGGGTAGAGCAGTATATTTGCAAAATCGTAGTCTCTCGTAACCAGCACAGCTTTTTCCCTTTTTGCGAGTTCGGCAACATCCCTATCTTTGGCACCCTTTGGAACATAAAATGCATCGTATTTCCTTTCCTTCAGAAAATTAAACACAGAGCTGGGGATGTTCTCATCAAGCAGAAACTTCAATGACATGCTCCCTCTTCACCAGCATTGCAGCATACTCTAAGGCTTCCCTTACCATCTCCTCATTGAGCTGAGGATACTCCTGCAGGACCTCCTCCACATCCTTTCCGGCGGCGAGCAGCTCAAGGACATCTGAAACAAGAACTCTGGTGCCCTTAAAAACGGGCTTCCCATGGCAGATTTCAGGGTCAGAGATTATATATCTGGGTTTCTTCATACACCCAGCCTAAAACCTAACATTGATAATATCACCATAATTTTGCTGCCTCCACCGCTCTTTAAAAAAGTTCCGAACTCTTATATAGATAACTTCGACATACTGATACAATATTCTAAAGCAATTTGGTGATTAGTGACAACGGGAAAAGTAGGGAAAAACCCACCACTTCCCCTAATCTATCAAAATTGGGATTTGGACCGGCGCTTTGTAGTCTCCGGGGGCTTTCGTCAAAAATAACTATAAGCGGATGATTATCAATTTTCAGCTATAAAGGAAGTTAGAACCTAAAGATGTGGTTTTGCGGTACCCTACAAACAATCACTCACCGTTTTAAAGGGCTCATTTTTTTGTCCTGCCTGGAAGAGGTTTTCAATGAACTCTATCAGTTCCTTAAACTCCATGGTTTTTGGCAGAAAGCCGTCGGCATTGGAGTATTTTATAGCTTTATTTATCTCATCTGTGGAGACCTTGTTGGAGAAAAGGTAGATAAAGGGCACATTTTCGGGCTCCATTTTTGTCTTTATATACCTGCAGGTTTCAAAGCCGTCCATGCCCGGCATCATTATGTCCATTAGAATCAGGTATGGCCTGCAGGACTGGAGACGTTCAATAGCCTCCTCTCCGCTTCTGGCTCCGTAGAACTCAAAACCATATTTTTTAAATATACGCTCATAGAGTATCAAAATATCTGGCTCATCATCCACCACCATAACCCTTCTTGTGAATGCAATTTTATCCTTCATTCTTTCAGCACCCTGTCCCCTTTATGCCAAAACACTTCCAGCAGGTTATATCGCTTTTTATGTGGTTTGGCGCATATTTATTATTTATTGTTCATAAGCCGAAACCAGATTTAAAAATGTAGCGGTGAATTCTGAAGCTCCTGCATATTTTTATATGTCAAAGATGTTTTTATTTACAGGTACTGTGGGGTTGGTCCTGTGATAAGCTCCTACAGCTTCGGGAGGATTGTGGTCAATGGGAAGGAGTACAGGAGCGATGTGGTAATAACCCCGGGTGAAACTGTACTCCCATGGTGGCGAAAAAGGGGGCATGAGGTTTGCCCGGAGGACCTGGAGATTATTCTTGGAGAGGAACCTGAGGTAATTGTTTTCGGCACTGGCCACTCCGGCAGAATGAAGATACCGGGGGTGCTGATTGATAACCTGAAAAAGAAGGGCATAGATGTTGTGGTGCAGCTCACCAGAGATGCCTGTGATACATTTAACAGGAAATACAGGGGAAAGAAAACGGCGGCGGCGCTGCACCTGACATGCTAGGATTGGAGAAAATTGCTAAGCAGGCGGTCCGGGACATGTCCAACCAACCCACGATAAAGGAGAGCCCCCTGTATGAAACCGCTGGCAAGAAGGTAAGGTGCCTGGTATGTGAGAGGCGCTGCCTGATACCGGCGGGGAAGAGGGGCTTCTGCAACAGCAGGGAGAATATCTCAGGGAAACTCTGCACTCTGGTGTATGGAGATATAAGTGCCTTGGAGAGCAGACCCATAGAGATCAAGCCCTTTTACCACTTTTATCCGGGCTCAACTGCCCTGACATTTTCCACCTGGGGATGCAACTTCCGCTGCCCCTGGTGTCAGAACTGGCACCTTTCTCAGGTCAAGCCTGAGCCTGAGAGGGCGAATTATATTCCTCCGGAGAAGATGGTTGAGATGGCTCTGAGGTATGGCGACGCAGGGTTATGCGTCAGCTTTCAGGAACCCACTCTGCTCTTTGAGTACTCTCTGGATGTCTTCCCCCTCGCCAGGCGGAGGGGGCTGTACAACTGCTATGTTTCAAACGGCTATCTCACCAGGGAAGCGCTGACTCTGCTCCACAGGGCGGGTATGGATGGAATAAACATCGATATAAAGGGTGATAGGGAGGTGTACACAGAGTACTGCAAGGGCGTGGATGTGGAGGTGGTCTGGAGGAATGCCGAATATGCAAAGAGGCTGGGCATACACGTTGAGATGGTAAACCTTATCATCACCGATGTAAACGACGATGAGGAGTGTATACGCTGGATTATAGACAGACACCTCGGGGCGCTGGGACCTGAGACGCCCATCCACTTCACCAGGTATTTCCCTGCATACAGGTTCAAAAATCCCAGTACAAAACTGGAAACCCTGGAGAGGGCGTATGAGATGGCAAGGGAAGAGGGGATACTCTATCCCTACATAGGCAATGTCCCGGGGCACAGGTATGAGAATACCTTCTGCCCGGGCTGTGGCAGGCTCCTTATAGGAAGGAGAAACTACAGGATATGGAGGTATGACATCAAAGATAAAAGGTGCCCGGGCTGCGGGGAGGAGATACCTGTAGTGGGGGAGTATAAGGGTGAGACTGAGGGAATTCCTTGAGAGGAGGGTGAGACCCTACTCAGAAGAGCTCGGCATAAACCTGAGGACCTGCAAAGGGGAGGAGATTGCAAAGTGGTTTCTGGCGTCCTTCCTGCTCGGAAAGAGGATAGGTGAGAAGATTGCCATGAGGACGTACAGGGAGTTTGAGAGG
>NZ_JBPMGE010000033.1:0-5510 GCF_054014795.1 Candidatus Pyrohabitans sp.
ATACCGCTATGGTAGTAGCCCCGGGCGGATTCGAACCGCCGGCTCTGGCTCCAAAGGCCAGAATGTTTGACCACTACACCACGGGGCTTCAAAGAAATGCTGTTTCCCAACGTGTGAAAAATTTTTCCCTCATAGGGGCGCCTTCCCCGCCCCTATCACCCCTTCCGAACCAACCATATAAGGGCGCCTTCCCCGCTTCGTCACACCGGAAGCTTCGCTTCCGGGTAACCCTCTTCAACCCCTCACAACGAGCACATCACAGGGTGCACGCCTGACAACGCGCTGCACCACGCTCCCCAGCGCCACCTCCTCAACCGCATTTATCCCTATGGAGCCCAGGATAATGAGGTCGTAGCTGCCCTCCTCAGCCTCTCTGACAATCTCCTCGCTGGGCACACCTTCGCGGAGCTTCGTCTCAACCTTAACACCCTGCTGCGCAGCCTTCTCTTCAAACGCCCTCAGCACAGCCTCCCCCTCCTTCTTTGTCCTGTTGTAAATCTCCTGCATGAGCTCCTCTGCCCACTGGTATCTCGCCCTGTCTATGACATAAACCGCAGTTATACCTGAGCCGAAGTTCCCGGCGAGAGCCAGCGCCTTCTCCTCCGCCTGCTTTGCATAGAAGGAGCCGTCGGTGGCAACCAGAATCCTTCTGTACATAGATAAATTTTACTCTGGCTCGTATATAACCTTGCCTGTCTCTTCATTTGCGCTAAGCCCTGGTGTGGCTTCGAGGAGCTTCCTGAACTCCCGGGAGGCGAGCATTGCTATAAACCTCCTGACCTCCGGCTTGGCCATCTTCTCCTTTGGTATGGCGAAGTCGTACTTCTCCTCGCGCAGGGGTATGAAGTCCAGGTCGTACTGCTCCGCCACGGTGCGAATCGCCAACCCCGCGTCGGCCCTGCCGTAGGCAACGGCCGCCGCTATGGCCGAGTGGGACTTCGCCTCAATCTCATAGCCTTCAATCTCCCTAGCAAGCTCCGTAATATCAACCCCGCGCTCCTCCGCAATCTTCCTGAGCTCAAGGTCGAAGAGCACGCGGGTGCCAGAGCCCGGGTTGCGGTTTATGAACCTCACATCCCCGCGGAGGAGGTCGGCTATACCGGTAATGCCCTTGGGGTTGCCCTTCGCCACAACCAGACCCTGCTCCCTGTCGTAGCCCCTGACGAGATATGCCCTGTCCCCGAGCCCCAGGCGGTGGATGAAGGGTATGTTGTACTCGCCCGTGGCCTCGTCGATTAAATGCGTCCCCGAGATGTCGCTCTCACCCTTTCTCACCGCAGCAAGGCCGCCAGAGGAGCCCACATTTATAATCTTCGCCTTCAGGGGCTTCTCCCTGCTCATAAGGCTAACCAGGAGGTCAACGCCTATGCAGTGACTTCCTATTATTGTGAGGTCCGCCAGCTTTATGCTCTCGCTAAGCAGGATTACCTCATGCTCCTCTCCCTCGCCCAGCATCTCCACATTCTCAGGTATCTCTATGTAGCCGTCTGCCTCGGCGAGGGTTGTAATCGCCCCTGAGCCTGTGAGCACTGGGTAGGCCGAATAGCTCCCATCGCTCCCCCGCACCAGGTTTACTAGCTTATACTCGTACCGCCCGCTGGCCGAGTAGAACTTCATTGCCGTCTTGGCCTTAAGCTGCTTTCGCCCGGGCGCCTCCACACCGGCTAACCTTCGAATAACCGGGGCCACGAATACGTCGAAGGTCACCATCGCCGATGTGGGATATCCGGGCAGACCAAAGATAGCCTTACCCCTGGCAACGCCTATGATGGTTGGCTTCCCGGGCTTTATCGCCACGCCGTGCACCAGTATCCCGGGCTCACCCAGCTCGTCTATAACGCGGTAGCTCAAATCCCCAAGCCCGGCACTCGTGCCGCCCGAGGTTATTACCATATCGTACTCTCCCTCAAGCGCCTCTTCCAGCTTACCCTTAAGCTTCGCCGGGTCGTCCTCGACTATGCCGAGAAAGCTGGGCTCACCTCCGCACTCCCGCACAGCCTGTGCTATCGCATAGGCATTCACATCGTATATCTTCCCAAAGCTCAGCTCCTCACCGGGGGCCACTATCTCATCGCCCGTAGAGATTATCGCAACCCTTGGCGAGCGGAACACGGCGATGCTGCGCATACCGAGTGCCGCGAGTACGCCAACCTCGCGGGGGGTAAGCCGCGTACCCTCTCTGATTACAACCTCTCCCCTCATTATGTCTGCACCCGCTGCCATCACATTTTCACCGGGCGCCACCGGCTTGTATATCCTCACAGAGCTCTTCCCTTCCCTCTCCACCTGCTCAGTGTACTCCACCATGACCACGGCGTTCGCCCCCCGGGGCATCGCAGCACCTGTGGCGATGCCTATGCACGTGCCCGGGGTAATCTCGTGGGGAGAGCTGTCGCCTGCGCGTATGTAGCCCCGGAGCTCCAGCTCCACAGGCGACTCCTCGTCTGCATAGAAGGTGTCCTTTGCGATAACTGCATAGCCGTCCATGCTTGCCCTGTCGAAAGGCGGGACATCCACACCCGCCACCACATCGCGCGCAACCACCCTGCCCAGCGCCTTCTCAAGTGCTATCTCCTCCACCCTCGGCCTTGCGGTGAAGTGCTCCTCCAGCCTCCGCCTTGCCTCGGATATTGTTACAATATCGTGAAACTCCTTCAGTTCCATGGATTTTAATACTGCGCTGTGAATAAAAATCTTGGGGTGGGAGTAAGCACTCCTGCTTACCCAAAAAGTTTTAACCAGAGTTACATAACGCTATGCATGGACGACGAGATGCTGAGAAGGGCTGTGGAATTTCACGGACACCTGTGCCCCTTTGTTGTGGTGGGAGCAAAGGCGGCGGGCTATGCAATGCAGCAGCTTGACGTTGAACGCGCTGGCGATGAAGAACTGTTCTGCATCGCAGAAACTGCAAACTGTGCCATTGACGCTATTCAAGCTATAGCGGGCTGCACCGTGGGTAAGGGAAACCTGTACATCCGCGACTACGGGAAGAGTGTCTTCATCTTCGGCTCAAGGAAGAATGGCAGAGCCCTGCGTCTGTACTTTAATCCAGAGCTTCTAAAGGGCAGGAGCATGGAGGAGAAGGTTAAAGCCGCTCTTTCCCTCTCGCCTGAGGAAGCCTTCACAGTAGATTCTGTAAGGATTGAGTTCCCTGAGGAGGCTGAGGTGAGAGATTCTGTGCGCTGCTCCGCGTGCGGTGAGTATGCGATGGATACAAAGGTTAGGGAGGTCAATGGGAAAAAGCTCTGTCTGCCCTGCTACTTCGCTGCCAGGGAGGAGGAAAAAACCAGAGTAGAGTGATAGCTCAGACCCTTTTTGCACCATTCACTTAAATTAACAGATGATATTTTGCAGATTATTTGTAACAGACCTATAGGTAATAATGGGGCTGTTGAAATTGGGTATAATTTGGGAAAAGACAGAAAAATAATTTAAAAAAAATTAAATGAAATCAATGGTGATGAAATGGAGTTGAAGATCTACGTCGCTCTGGCCCTGATTGTTGTGGCCGCGAGCCTCTGGGCTTTCAAACCCGCCGAGGCTCCTCCCGGAGAGCGTCTTGAGTTTCCTGTAACCGCCGAGAAGGCGCTGAAGATTGTGAAGAGCAATGAAGAGGCCAGGGCGTTTATTGAGGAGTACCTGAGAAATGAGAGCAACAGAATCACACGCATCAATCTTAACTACGACGTCGCCTCGGGAAACTACACCTGGAAGATAGAGCTGGTGGAGAGGGAGTGCGGATGCAAATTTGGAAGCGAGGAAGGTTTGAATATGCTCAGAGCCGAGGTTGACCCTACAACCGGCGAGATTGTAAAGCTGGAGACACAGGTGGGGGTGAAGGAAGAGGAAGTTGCAAGGGAGAGGTGCATGGAGGGGTGCCACTCCGAGGATGATATTCAGCCCACCTTTACCGTCAATATGAGCGGGGGATAGCATGGTTAAGAAGAGGCAGAAGAAAAAGGCGAGAAAGAGTTCTTTTGGGATGAAGGCGGCTGTGGTAATTGGCCTGGTTTTGATAGGATTTTTATTTATAATGAGCGGGAAGGAGGAACCCCAGGAGGAGACTGCCGCACCTTCGAATGCGGGTGAGCAGCTTGTGCTCGGCCTCTATCCCGTCCTGGACAGGCCCAGCACAGGGGAGCCGGGAAAGGTCAGGATTGTGGAGTTGCTGAGCTTCTACTGTGATAACTGCTACCGCTTTAATGCTCTAAAGCACCAACTTGAGGAAAAGTACGGCAGCGCCCTTGAGATTGAGCTGGTGCCCATAGTGTGGGGTGAGCAGTCGATTAAGACGGTCGAAGCCTACCTTCTGGCAGAGCGCTACGGCAAGGGCAGGGAGATGGCAGATGCAATTTTCAAAGCTAGATTTGAGGAGGGCAGGGATATAGGCGACGTGGAGGTGCTTATAGCTCTTGGCAGGCAGCTCGGCCTTGGAGAAGATTTTGAAAAGCTGCTGAGGTCCGGGGCCGCGAACCAGGAGGCGCAGAACAACATAAAGCTGGCGGTGAGCTACGGTATTGAGGAGACACCCACACTGATTGTGAATGGGAACATAGTTGTCAACCCGCACCCCACTGGAGACGACGTCCTCGCTATGGCTCAGAATCTTGATATAATAATCCAGAGACTGTTGCGCTGAGTTTTGAGGAGATTTTATGGGTGAGCCCTCATTAGTGCTTGCATTTATTGCGGGAGTGGTTACCATAGCAACCCCCTGCATACTTCCGATACTGCCGCCTCTCCTTGCGGGGAGCGTTGGCAGCTGGTACAGGCCCATCGGAATAGTTGCAGGTATGTCGATTTCCTTCACCCTGATGGGAGGTATATTCTCGGCGCTGGGGCTGCTGGCCAGCCCGCTGGGCGAGGTACTACGCTACATTTCCATAGGCTTTATAGTCTTCTTCGGCCTGGTTATGGTGGAGGATAGGCTTCACCGCCTGTTTGTGCACTACTCCTCCCTGCTTACCGGCAGGCTGGCGAGGGGTTTGAATACCAGTGCCAAGGACGATTCCATAGCAGGCGCCCTCCTCCTGGGCCTGAGCCTGGGCATAGTGTGGATACCCTGCGTCGGTCCCGTGCTTGGGTCCATACTCTCCTACGTGGCGATGAAGGGCAGCATTCTCAAGGGTTCCCTACTCCTCTTCTCCTATTCTATGGGCTTCGGGGTGGCAATACTGGGCATCGCCTACGGCAGCAAGAAGTACAGCACCCGCCTCGAGTGGATAAGGAACAACTCAGAACAGATAAGGGTGGCTGCCGGCTGGATTATCATACTCACGGGCGTGGCAATCCTCCTGGGAATGGACAGGAAGATTATGACCTGGCTCCTCCCCTACTTCCCGGCCCTGCTTTAGTGATAGTCCTCCCCCTGGACCCTACGATACCGCTATGGTAGTAGCCCCGGGCGGATTCGAACCGCCGGCTCTGGCTCCAAAGGCCAGAATGTTTGACCACTACACCACGGGGCTTCAAAGAAATGCTGTTTCCCAACGTGTGAAAAATTTTTC
>NZ_JBPMGE010000034.1:0-11924 GCF_054014795.1 Candidatus Pyrohabitans sp.
TACCACATTATGTGGATGCAACCAACTGTGGTTGCGCAAACTTCAGAAAGTTTGATCAGCAACTGCAGACAGTTGCTCTCGGGTTACATGACGAGACTCGCTTCGCTCGTTCTAGCCACCATCATCAGATTGCGGTATCTACGATACCGCTATGTTTTCATAGCTGGAGGGTGTGGTATACCGCAATGGTTTTATAATTCTTTTACTATGGGAAGCTGCACATAGGGAATGACTTTTTATCTGGAGGCACATCGATGGCAAAGCTAAAGCCGGGTAAGATATACCGCATACCAAAGAAGAGGCTGTACACCCGCAGGGAGTACATGGATGGTACCCCAAACCCAAAGATTACCATCTTCGACATGGGAGATGTGAGCAATCCGGAACGCTTTGAGTATCAGCTCTCACTCTATGCCAAGGAGCCTGGACAGATAACCCACAATGCCCTTGAGGCGAGCCGCATTGCAGCCAATAGATACATAACCAAGCGCGCCGGCAGGAGCGGCTTCTACATGAAGTTCAGGGTTTATCCTCATGTGGTGCTGAGGGAGAACAAGATGGCGACCGGTGCGGGTGCGGATCGAGTGAGCGACGGCATGCGCCGTGCCTTCGGCAAGCCCGTGGGCCTGGCAGCGCTGGTAAAGGAGGGCCAGAAGGTAATAACTCTCCGCACCACTGAGAATTATGTTGAAGATGCCAAGGAGGCCCTGCGCAGGGCGGCAATGAAGCTCCCCATGCCCTGTGGCATAGCCGTGGAGAAGCTAAAGTAGCTACATTATATACTCGGTACTTGATCTGTCAAAGTCTGTGACGTACTCTGCTTTTCCATCCCCCTCTACATTTCTGAGGAGGGGAATCAACCCTTCCATTTCCTGCGCCAGCCTTGTTGCAGTGTGCTCTTCCCCAAAAACAGAGCGGGTTACATTGTAGGTGTAAACTCGTGCCTGAACCTCGTCCAGAATGCCTAGGGCATGAAGGTATTCGTGGAGCAGCATATGGAATACATACGCCTTAAAAAGCTCTGGGGTAGCGGCTTCGATTCTGCGCAGCACGCTTCTGTTCATCACTATTGTATTCGAACCAACGGGGTAGTAGGCGCCGATAAAGCCGTGAGCACCACCACCGAGCTCCGCAAGCACCAGGCTCAGGCCAGCTCTGCTTGTGCCCAGGCTTTTCATAACAGCTTCCTTAACCAGCTCGAATATATCTCCTATGTCCTCGCACCTTTCAAGTTTCTCAGCAAAGCTCATCCAGCAACACTTTCCTAACCTTTAGTTAGAAAAGTAATGTGCCCTCAGTAAGGATATTAAAAATCCTTACCTATGATGTCTCATCCTCTTCGGACTCTTCCCCTTCATTTTCCTCCTCTTCTTCCCGCCTTGCCCAGGGCACCGAGAAGCCGTCGATAATCATACCAGGAATTATGCCCAGCGAGATGAGAGCCACGCCCAGCCAGAGGATATTCACAAGAGGCTCAATCTTCACAGTAAGCGGTATTTCAACCGCACCGCTCGAGTGTCCGCCTATCCCCTGGAATATCACATACACATCGGCATCCAGATTGCGGTTGATATATACTCTTGTCACCCTCCCGAACTTCAGGTTGTTTATTGTGCTCGCCGTACCCTCACCCACGTAGCGCCCATCTTTGTACACCCTCACCAGCACCTCGCTGGTCAGGTAGCCATCGTAGTTTGGATACATATCTATCCCGGCAACCTCAATGGAATAGCCAGCGCCCACATCCTTGCGGTCGCCCACCACGCCCTGCCCTGGTACGAACTGGAATACCACATCGTGCTGTGATGTGAGGCTGGTGTTGAAGACTGCGCCAAAGATTATCATTGCTATCCCTGCATGGATAAGATAGAAGCTTGCGAGCTTGAGCTTCGGCATTAGCCTTGCCCGGCTTCTCACAAGCTCTACGGCGCGCCACACCGCCATTATAAAAGCGTAGCCCAGTACCGGGAGGATGAAGTCCACCATGGGCTTGCCGGTGATGCCCGTGAAGGCAGCCAGTGCACCCATCGCGAGCGCAGCAGCTGAGCCGATAAGAAGGCTGCGCCTGTGCATAAGGCCCAGGCCCATGCACAGCCCTATGGTGGAGACAAGAAGGACAGTAAAGGGATAGCTCCAGGTGTTAAAGAAGTCCATCTCCACATTTATCTTAACCTCCCTGATGGCCTGGACCAAAAACGGGAAGCTTAGTCCCCAGAAAGACACAAAGCCCAGGATGAGCAGAGAAATGATTGCGAGATAGAAGAGGTTTGTACGTGTAAACAGCTGCACACTCTCCGCCTGGGGGGCCTCTTCAACTTTCTCTCCATCCCCGGAAAACCGTCCCCTGAGGAGGAAGAAAAATACGCCTGTCAAACCAAAGATTGCCAGAATTTCTTCAACACTTGGAAGATGGCCGCCTCCCTTAAAGGCTTTGTAAACCACCATCACAGCCTGAGCGAGGAGAAAGGCTGCAACAAGAGCCTTTGTCCTGCCGCTGACCTCAGTCCTTTTTCGTACCATGTTGTCGATCAATATCACTGCCGAGACAATAGGTATGTTCACCAAAAGCAGCGCCAGGTACGGTCCAGTCGTCGTCTCACCAAAGGCATGGATAGACTCCCACAGCCCTGAACGGGTTATAAAGGTGGCGTATATCACCAGCATAAAGGAAAGCGCCGCCAGTGCAGGGGTGAGCACAGGAAATTCTCCCTTCCTGGAGTTCTGCACCAAGGCGTGGACCAGAGCGGTAACTGTGAACCACGGTATTAGGGAGGAAGTCTCCACAGGGTCCCAAGCCCAGAAACCTCCCCAGCCGAGCACCTGGTAGCTCCACACTCCACCTACGGCTATGCCCAAGGTCAGGAAGAGCCACGAGAGCCTGGCCCAGGGCTTGGCTATGTCCAGCCACCGTCTGTCTCTGCACCAGAGGTGGGCAAGGGCTGCGGCAAAAGGTATTGTGATGGCGCCGTAACCTATGAACATCAGCGGCGGATGGGCAGCCATCCAGGGGTCCTGAAGCAGCGGGTTCAGGCCGTTGCCATCGGCAGGAATAAAATTCTTCGGTAGGTCGGGGTATAGCTCATATATCCTGCGGAAGGGCGAGACCAGCAGTGTCATTGTCAGGAAGAAGAGCCCTATCAGGTGGGTTACAAGGTGCACCCTCCTGGAGAGTCTATCCTCAAATCCCAGCCTCTCACTCGCCCAGAGCGCTGAGATGTATATAATCAGCGCCCACAGCAGGAAGGTGCCATCCTGCCCCGCCCAGAAGGCTGTAGCCTTGTAGAGCCAGGGCAACGACTTTGAGCTGTAACTCCACACGTACATGTAGGTGAAGTCGGACTTGAGGAAGAGGTAGACCAGGTAGAGCGTCGCCGTAGACAGAAGAATCACCGTCACGCGTGACAGGTGCTTAAGCTGCGAGGCGAAGGGCACGCGATAGCCGCGTTCCTGAAGTATCATCGCCACCAGCACAGCTGCACTGGCAGCAAAGGCGACGAGCAGCATGAAATTGCCAAGATTCCAGGAAAAGCTCATTGTGATGCACTTCCATTTCTTATCTTGCTTAGCTCCTCTTCTATTTTCTGCAGTGTGTAGTTGTACAGCTCCAGACTGATTTTATGTTCAAGATAGGCACGGGTCAGCTCCTCCTTCTTGGCCACGAGCAGGGCCTCCCTATCTGAAAGTTCTATGCCAGAGGTTGCGTTACCCGTAATCAGGGGTTCTTCTATAATATCTGAAACATTCACAGTGATCTTCTCCAGGTACTCCCTGAATATCTCCTGTCCCTCTTCTACAACGCGCTCTTTAGGCAGGTGCACATCCATCATAACAAAATAGTTGCCGAGTGCAGCTTCACCGTGGTAGCAGTAGAGGTTCTCTGCAATTCTGGCAACTACCGCATCACCAACGGCAAGTGATGCCTCGTTGAAACCGCTGTCCCAGAAGATGTTAGAGCCTCTCACCGCCCAGTCGGGTGGTCCACCCCGTTCTATATATCCCTCCCATATCCATATCTCCTTACCGGAGGCGTTGAATCTGAGCTTATTCCAGTTATTCCTGTAAACCTCGAGCACCTGTTTTGCGTAACCGGGATCAGAGAACCTGTAAGCCTCAAAACTAACAACCACGCTGGTGTTTTCCCCCTCCACATACAGTGCCCCGAATTTGCTCTGAATGTCGCCTAGGACGCGGTTTGCAACCTCCGGAGCGAAGTTGGATACATCGTTGGGCATGGTTATCGTCGCCTGAGGCAGGGCGATTAGTCCAGAGAGGTTCCCCACAAACACCTGTTCAAACTCAGGCGGCGGCGTGGCCCTGGGTACCTGGCTTATGGAGATATAGCTGAGCTGCCGGGGCACTTCCAGCGCAGGTTGAGAAGGGCTTTGCATATCCTTCTTATCCCCGATACACCCTGCGCTCAGTGCCAGTAGTGCGACCAAAAATGCCAGAAACCGCCTCATGAATTTCACTCTGCGCTTACCTTTGCTTCGTACTTAGAGGGACACTTGACGAGCAGCTTGTTTGCAATCACCGTATCCCCCTGAAGCGTACCTATTGCGACGACATCTATCTGCGTGTTGGGGTCAAGTTCCTTATCCAGCGGAAATGTGGCGGGTATAACGCCGTAGTATGCCACCTTTATTGTAGCCTTTTCATCAGTCAGCGTGAAGTTGAGGTTCTTTGGCACCCAGCTCACACTACCCTCGACCACATAACCCTGAACCTGAACCTGCTTGCCCTGATAGTTCTGAGCATTGCTGACGACCTCGCTCACACTCTTGTAGGGGTTGACAAAGCTACCGCTAGAGGTTGTGCTGAAGGCTATCCCCACAAAAACCAGCACCACTGCGATGCCCACTATGTATTTCAGGTTCTTTGCGGTTTTTCTGTCCATACCCCTTTACCTCGTTTTTAACCTATTTATTCTTTTTTCCAAATCTCCCACCCGCTTGTGAAGGTACGCCAGGTAAACCACCAGCGCCGCCCACAGCGAGGTCGCGACAAAGAATATGCTCTGATAATTTTCCATAATCTACCCCCTGACAACTTTTTCCTTCAGCTTTTCCAGCTTTATCTCCAGGTAAAGCAGGTTGAGGAAGACAATTACTGCTGCTGTTATCATGAGCCCGAGAGTCATGCCCATCTCCGGCTCCAGCTTAAGCCCAAAAGTGGGAGGGTGAAGCGATGGGAATATGCGCGTTGAGAGCAGTGTGAATATACCCGAGGCATATCCGAAGATGCCCAGCACTGCACTCGTCCTTGCCCTCGGCTCTCCCGCTGGCATGGCCTCGCGGAGTGCAAAGTAGCCCAGATAGACAAACCACATTATAAGCGCCGTCGTCTCGCGGGGGTCCCAGTTCCAGTAGCTGCCCCACGCGGGCTTTGCCCACACCATGCCGGTGAGCAGGGTGAAGGTGATGAAGAGTACCCCCACCTTGGCCGCCTTGGCAGCTATGATATCGTAGCGCGGGTTGCGGCTGCGCAGGTACAGGATGCTGGCGAAGAGGGTTATGGTAAAGCCCAGAAAACCGCTGGCATTTATTGGCACATGGAAGAAGACATTCCGGTAGAGCTCTTCCATCGGCGGATTTCCGGGCGAGGCTATTGGTGGAAAAACCATCAGCACCTTGTAGGAGCCGTAGGTGAACAGCATCCAGGCGACTGCCAGGCCGAGATAAATCTTCCTCATATCTATTCCTCTAAGGCGAAATCGAAGGTAAGCATGGCGATTACACTCATCACCACAGCATACGCTGAAATAATTTTAATCTCTCCAAGAATATTTAAAAATCCCTCGCCATCGACGAGCACCCGATTGAGTGCAGAAACAGAGGTCACAATCACCGGGAAGAGCACTGGCAGGAGAATCACCGGAAGGAGAAGCTCCCTCGCTCTGGCGTTGAGTACCAGCGTTGAGAGGGCTGAGCTTATCACAACAAAACTAAGGTTGCCTAGGGTGAGCACCCCGAACGCCAGGAGTAGGCTCCCCTTCACAGGGAAGTCGAAGAACACCAGGAAGAGGGGGAAGATTATGCTCTGGATTCCCAGCATCAGCGCCAGGTTGTACAATGCCTTGCCCGCGAGAATCTCCTCACTGCTCATTGGCGTTAGCTTCAGTCCATCTAGGGTGCCCAGCTCCTTCTCCTTTACAAAGGCCCTCCCCAGGCCCAGCATCCCCGTAAACAGGAAAACCAGCCAGAGCAGGCCCGCACCTATCTCGGGTACGCTCACCACATAGCTGCCGGCGATGCGGGAGAAGAAGATTACCGCCAGGCCTGAGAACAGGAGCATGAAATTTATGGTGTGCTTTGTCCTCAGCTCAGCGCGCACATCCTTGGCCGCCAGGTTGAGCACAGCTTTAAGCCTCATTCCCCTCACCAGTGATGCGCAGGTACGCCTCTTCCAGGCTCTCCATGCTCCGCTTAAGCTCAGAAAGTGCACCCTCTGCCACCATCCTGCCGTAGTGGAGCACAGCACCGTGGGAGCACAGCTTCTCGGCCTCATCCAGATGGTGGGTGGTAAGAAGGAGGGTAACCCCCGAGCTTCGAAGCTCTTCAAGCAGGGCATAGAAGTCCCGCCTGCTCCTCAAGTCCAGGCCGGTGGTGGGTTCGTCCAGAAGCAGCACCTCGGGCGAGTGGAGCAGGGCGCGGGCGATGCTCAGGCGCTGCTTCATACCCCGCGAGAATGTTCCCACCAGGTCGTCCTCTCGCTCGGCCAGGTTGATCCTCTCCAGCATCTCCTCCGCCCGGCTCAGCTTTACCCCGTAGGCGCGGGCATAGAACTCCAGGTTCTCCCGCGCTGTCAGCTCATCGTAGAGGAAGGGATTGTGGGAAACAACGCCTATCCTCCGCCTCACCTCCTGGGCATCTTCGCGAACATCATAACCAGCGACGCGCACTTCGCCGGAATCCTGTCTCAGGAGGGTTGCAATTATACGTATCAGCGTAGTCTTGCCCGCGCCGTTGGGGCCGAGCAGCGCGAAGGCTTCACCCTTCGCAACGCTGAGGTTGATCCCCTTAAGCACCTCCAGCGTGCCGAACCGCTTCCTTACGCCCCGAAGCTCAACCGCAGGCATGAATTCAGGATTCTCCTGGAAGGTTATAAGGGTTTCTGCTCCGCTTCCATGTGCGGTAGGCGAAAAAGAAGAGCAGAGCAGAGGCTGCGAGCAGCACCACGCTCACCAGCAGATAATTTGTGGATGTTCTCAGAGCCTCCTGGGCCGCAGGTGTGGCCATTGCCTTTGGTGCAGCTTCGAGCATTTCCCTCTCAGCGAACCCTCCGGCAGTGTGGAGGTATCTAAAGCCCGAGAAAGCCCCGCCGAGCAGGGCGAGCAAGGCTGAGCTCAGGAGGATCAGAATCCTGTGCCTCTCCTCAGGATGTAGAATCCCCCTCGCCTTGGGTGTGAGGTGGTAGTATATCCACTTCCTGCCCTCGTCGCGCTTCTCCACCAGACCGGCGTCAGCCAGCTTCGCCAGGTGCTCGTGTGCAGCTGATTTAGCCAGGCCGAGCTCCCTCGCAAGCTCTGTGACAGTCATGGCTCGACGGTCGAGGGCCCTCAGTATGGCAATGCGCGTCTCAGACACAAGCGCCTCAAACACCTGCCTCGTCATGCGTATCTCTCTGTCCAAGCGGCACCACCACTACCTTCTCTTCCTTAGCCGGCGAACAGCTGCAAAGAGCACCGCCGCCATGGCTGCGATGGGCAGGAGATAACCTGCCGCCACGATTAGCGCGCGGGTAACAGTCACCAGGCCCTTCACCGCGTCGCTTATTGCACTTCTCAGGCCGAGGCTCCTGGTAATGGGCTCGGGTTCGCGAAGCTCCACGGTTATTGTGGCAAACTCCACGCGGTTGTCGAGGTAGCGCAGCCTCCCCTCAAGGCGCTCAATCTCACCTCTCACGCGTCCGAGCTCGCGCTCCACCTCAAGCACATCCTTAACGGTCTCCGCCCTGTCCAGAATCTCAAGTAGGCGCTCCTCCTGCCTTTGGAGATTGCGCAGCCTAGCATTGAGGTCGATGTACTCCTCTGTAACATCTCGTCCAGAGGAGGAGTAGGACATAACCCTGCCCAGCTTCTTGAGCTCCTCTATTATGCTCCCAAAGCTGCCCTCGGGAATGCGCATTGTTATTGTGCCCTGCCTGTGGTTACCCGGTGTAACGTAGGAGTTGGACTGGGAGATGTAGCCCCCTGCCTCATAGGCGAGCTTTTCAACTTCGCTGGCTGCGGAGTCAAAATCCTCCACCTCCAGTTTGATATAAGCGCTCTTTATAATCTTCCTGTCAATCTGCGCCTTGGCTTCTGTCTCAACCATTAATTCAGCCTTCTGTATTTCAGGAAAACCTGTACCACGAGTTTGCATTGCCTTCTCTCCACCCGGCTCCGGAACAACAGCTGGTAGTTCCTGTTTTGGCGCCTTGATGGTGCAGCCTGTGGCGAATATCAGCAGGAGGATGAGCACCGCAACCCTTACCCTCATTATCAACACCTCCATGTTACCTTGGCGTGAGGTTATATAAACCCCGCGAATTTGTTCGGCGCCAGGCGAACAGTGTGCAAAATCTTTATATACGTGAAGCTTTACAATTAGCAAGCAAACCTTTACAAATGTAAATACAATGCCATGACAAGTGAGAAACAGCTTCAGGTGTTGCGCAAGCTTTATGAGAGTGCGCGCAGTCTAAAGGTTCATTCAACCCAGAAAACTCAATCGCAGCTTGCGGCAGAGCTCGGGATAAGCAGGCAGGCTCTGAGCCTTCACCTTCGGGAGCTCCGCGAGCATGGCTTAATACGCACAGGTAGGGGCTTTATAGACCTCACCGATAAGGCCCTGGCTGAGATAGGCAGGTTTGGCGAAGAGGCCTTTGTGCTTCTCAGGGTGAAGCCCCGCTATCGCGACGAGGCATACTGCAGGCTTCGCTCCCTGCCAGCGGAGCGCGTTTATCGCGTCGCGGGTGAGTACGACGTCATCGCAGTTGTGCCGGCGGCAAGGCTGCGTGAATTCCTGGACGGTGCTTCCAGGCTCAGGGGCGTCGAGGCAACGGCGTCGCATGTGGTAATAGAGATGTATCAGGTGTAAAGCATGGGCAGGATAACCATAAATGAAAAGTACTGCAAGGGGTGCAACATATGTATAGACTTCTGCCCCGTGAAGGTGTTCGAGCCGGCGGAGGAACCCAACGAGAAGGGCTACTTTGTGCCCATCGTGGCGCACCCGGAGAGGTGCACAAAGCTCAGGGTGAGCAAGCACCTCAAGCGCAAGGTCTGCTCGCTATGCCAGGACATGTGCCCGGACTTTGCAATCGACATAGATGTCTATGCAGAGGAGGAGGATGAATAATGCACATGCATGGGGTGCGCTTCCTTCAGGGTAACATAGCATGCGCAGAAGGCGCAATCGCCGCCGGCTGCAGGTTCTTTGCGGGCTATCCCATTACTCCGAGTACAGAAATTGCCGAGTGGCTGTCGCAGCGCCTGCCAAAGGAGGAAGGAGTCTTCATCCAGATGGAGGATGAGATTGGCTCAATTGCTGCGATGATTGGCGCGCGCTGGGCGGGGGCTAAGGCGATGACTTCCACCTCTGGACCCGGGTTTTCGCTGATGATGGAGAACATCGGCTTCGCGGCGATGACCGAGACGCCCATCGTTATAGTCAACATCCAGCGCTCCGGTCCGAGCACAGGTCAGCCGACTATGCCGGCTAGCGGCGATGTGATGCAGGCGCGCTATGGTTCGCACGGCGACTACGCAATAATAGCGCTCTCGCCCAACAGTGTGCAGGAGATGTTTGAGCTGACCGTGGAGGCCTTCAACCTGAGTGAGCGCTACCGGGTGCCCGCCTTTCTCATGGCAGACGAGGTTATAGGACACATGCGGGAGAAGGTGACCCTGCCGGAGAGTGTGGAGACCTTCACAGCGCCCCTGAGCAGGCGCGGCACGCGCTACTACTTCAAACCCGACCCCAGAACCCTTGTGCCCAAGATGCAGGTGTTCGGGAAGGGTTACAATGTTCATGTTACCGGTCTGACCCACGATGAGCGGGGCTACCCAGCTACCAACGATGCAAAGGTGCACACGAAGCTGGTGCGCAGACTTGTGGAGAAGATAGAGAGGAATGCCGAGGAAATTATAAGGGTGGAGGAGCACCATCTCGAGGACGCGGAGGTGGTGCTCATAGCCTACGGCGCAGTATCGCGCTCCGCCTTAGCTGCGGTGCGCGAGCTTCGTGAGCGCGGGGTTAAGGCAGGGCTCCTCCGCCTGATCACACTCTTCCCCTTCCCGGAGAAGCTGGTGGCGAGGCTTGCGCGCCGCTCCAGGCTCGTGGTGCTGGAGATGAATCTAGGGCAGATGCTCCGCGAGGTTCAGCGCGTATCGAGGCGAAAGGTGCACTTCCTGCCCAGGATAGGCGGTGAGCTTCACACCCCGCGGGAGATTGTCAAGTTTGTGGAGGCGCTGAAATGAGTATGCACCCCTCTGAGCCGCTGCTTCGCCGCGACCGCCTGCCGCATATACTCTGCGAGGGCTGCGGCGATGGTATTATAGTCAATGCACTGCTCGAGGCGATAGTGGAGCTTGGCCTGCCCAGGGAGAAGCTGGTCTTCGTCTCGGGCATAGGCTGCTCCTCCCGGATACCCGGCTACCTGCTCTTCGACTCACTGCACACCACCCATGGCAGGCCAATCGCCTTTGCCACGGGCATAAAACTCGCCAACCCTGAGCTCAAGGTTGTGGTTATTACGGGTGACGGCGACATGGCGAGCATAGGCGGCAACCACTTCCTGCATGCTGCCAGGCGCAACATAGACATGACTGTAATCTGCTCCAACAACTACACCTACGGCATGACGGGCGGGCAGGTTTCGCCCACTACCCCAAGAGGCTGGCGCACCACAACTTCGCCCTATGGTAACGTAGAGCCACCGATGGACATAGCCCGCGTGGCAGCCGCTGCCGGGGCGAACTATGTGGCGAGGTGGAGCACCGCCTCACCTCTGCAGATTAAGGAGTCCATAAAGGAGGCTCTTACAAAGGAGGGCTTCACCCTGGTGGAGGTGCTCACCCAGTGTCCCACCGCCCTCGGCAGGCGCAATAAGCTGCGCACAGCCGTGGACATGCTGCGCTGGTACAAGGAGAATACCATTGCCCTGCACCATGCCCAGGAGCTCGAGGAGAAGGGCGTTGATTTATCTGCAAAGGTTGTGGTTGGCGAGTTCGTGGACCGCAATAAGCCGGGCCTGGTACGCCTCCTCGGGCTGGTGAAGGAGGAAGAGAAAAAGGAGGAGAAGGAGGAGCTTCCAGAGGAGGAGCGCAGGGTGAGGCGCAGAGAGGAAGAGGAGCGCCTGCGCGAGGCGAGGAAGCGCATCCTTGAGGTGATAGCGAAGCTGGGCTCGCCCAAGATAAGGCGCATGATAGAGCTGGGCGGCGACATCGAGAAGATTGAGAAGGAGCTGGTGAAGGATGAGGGTTGAGGTTCGCTTCTCGGGCTTTGGAGGGCAGGGCATAGTTACGGCGGGCATAATTCTCGCCAGGGCTGCGAGTATCCACGACGGCATGCAGGCGGTGCAGACCCAGAGCTATGGCCCGGAGGCCAGGGGCGGCGCGTCAAAGAGTGAGGTGATTATCAGCGACCAGGAGATACTCTATCCCAAGGTTCTTCGTCCTGATATCTTTGTGGTAATGTCGGGACAGGCGATGCAGAAGTACATAGGCGAGCTGAAGAAGGACGGCGTGATTATATACGACTCCTCGCTGATAAAGACTCCACCAGAGAAGGGCAGAGCCTATGCGGTACCCGCGACGCTTCTGGCCAAGCGCGAGCTGGGCAAGACCATCGTCGCCAACATAATACTGCTCGGGGCGCTGACCAGCATAACTCAGGTGGTCAGCAGGGAGGCGATGGAGAAGGCGGTGCTCGAGAGCGTGCCCA
>NZ_JBPMGE010000035.1:0-19799 GCF_054014795.1 Candidatus Pyrohabitans sp.
GTAACCCTGCCCGCGCCTGAGCTCACGCCTGCGAAGCTGCATCCCCTCAGGATAATAATCGATGAGATTCGTTCCATCTTTCTGCAGATGGGCTTTAAGGAAATCTCGGGGCCGCTGGTGGAGTCGGGCTTCTGGAATTTCGACGCCCTCTTTGTGCCCCAGGACCATCCCGCGAGGGAGATGCAGGACACCTTCTACCTTGAGGCCCCGGCCGAGGCGAGGATGCCTGATAGGGAGATTGTAGAGGCGGTTAAGCAGGCGCATGAGAACGGAGCAGGCACTGGTTCGACCGGCTGGGGCTACTCATGGAGTGAGGAGATTGCGCGCACCACTCTGCTCAGAACCCACACCACGGCGACAACGATACGCCACCTTGTTGCAGAGCGGGAGCCGCCAATAAAGGTCTTCTGTGTGGACAGGGTTTTCAGGAAGGAGCGCATAACCTTCAAGCACCTACCTGAGTTCCATCAGGTTGAGGGCATCGTGGTGGGGGATGTCAGCTTCTCTGACCTTCTCGGCCTGCTGCGGGAGTTCTACCGCAAGATGGGCTTCGAGAGGGTAAGATTCAGACCGGGCTACTTCCCGTACACAGAGCCCAGCCTTGAGATTGAGGTGTTCTTCTCTGATAGGGGCAAGTGGCTTGAGCTCGGCGGGGCTGGCATCTTTCGCCCCGAGGTAACGCAGCCCCTGGGAATTCGCCACCCCGTTTTAGCATGGGGCCTGGGCATAGAGCGCCTTGCGATGCTACGCCTGGGGCTGGAGGATATACGCGAACTTTACATGAGCGACATATCATGGCTCCGCAGGGTGAGGGTGAGGTAAATGCCTGTTATAAAGGTGGAGTATGCAGAACTCAGGCGAATGCTCAACTCAGAGCTGAGCGACGAGGAGCTGATGGAGAAGCTTCCTCTCCTGGGATGCGACATCGAGGGCTTCGACGGACGCCACCTCTACATAGAATACTTCCCAAACCGCCCCGACCTTTATTCTGTTGAGGGCATCGCCCGTGCATATCGCGCTTTTTTTGGGATTGAACCAGGGCTTAAGGAGTACAGGGCCGAGGAGGCTGAGAATTACATTCTGGTGGATGAGAGCGTGGCGGGAGTGCGCGACTACGTGGTCGCCTGTGAGGTTAAGGATGTGAAGCTTGACGATGAGCTGATTGCCGAGCTCATGGAGCTCCAGGAGGACCTGCACTGGGCCCTGGGGCGCGACAGAAAGAAGGTCTCCATAGGCGTTCACGACTCTTCTCGGGTAACCCCGCCCTACCGCTACACCACCGTAAAACCCGAGGAGATACGCTTTGTGCCTCTGGGCTACGAGCGAGAGATGACACCCAGGCAGATACTTGAGGAGCATCCAAAGGGTATAGAGTATGCCCACATAATCTCCTGCTACGACCGCTATCCTATAATCTTCGACTCCCGCAACAATGTGCTCAGCCTCCCGCCAATAATAAACGGCGAACTTACGCGGGTAACTGAGAACACGAGGGAGTTTTTCATCGACGTAACCGGCACGGACCTAAAGCTCATTTCGCAGGCGCTCAACATCCTCACAACGGCGTTTGTGGACCGGGGCTTCAGGGTGAGAAAGGTTGAGGTGAGGTATCCCGGGAGGAGCCTCCTTACCCCAGACTTCTCCCCAACCGTGAGAAAGCTCAGGCGGAGCTATGCAAACAGGATGCTCGGGTTAAACCTGAGCAGTGAGGAGATAAAGCAGTGCCTCGAAAGGATGGGCTACGGCGCAGAGATAGAAGGGGATGAGGAGCTCTTGGTGAAGGTGCCCTGCTATCGGTGTGACATATTCCATGAGATAGACCTGGTGGAGGATGTCGCAATTGGCAGGGGTTATGAGAACTTCCCAGAGGCCCTGCCGGAGGTTTTCACCACCGGCGAAAAGCTTGCCATAGAGGAGCTGGGAGAGAAGCTGCGGATGCTCATGCTGGGCTACGGCATAACAGAGGTAATGAGCCTGATGCTGACCAACGAGCGGGAGAACTTCTCCCATCTTCGCAGGCAGGGCAGTGCTGTGAGGATAATGAACCCGATAAGCGAGGAGCACACCATGGTGCGAACATCACTTCTGCCGAGCCTGCTGGGGGTGCTCAGGCTTAACAAGCACCGCGAACTTCCCCAGCGCATCTTCGAGCTGGGAGATGTTGTGCTCTTGGACCCTGAAGCAGAGACAGGCGCCGCAAGGAGGCGCAGGCTGGGCGTGGCGATAATCCATGCGAAGGCAAACTTCACAGAGGCGAGGGCGCTGCTTCAGGGTATTCTGAGAGACCTGGGAATAGAGGGATACCGGGTTGAAGAGAAGGAGGACCCCGCCTTTATCCCGGGCAGGTGTGCAACCATTGTGCTCGACAGTAAGGAGGCAGGGGTATTCGGGGAGATTCACCCCGAGGTGCTCACAAACTTTGAGCTTGAGTATCCCGTCACCGCCCTTGAGCTGGATATTGAAGCTCTGGGCCTCAGGGGAGGCGGCTGTTGAGTATGTTCAGGTTTCTAAGGTCGAAGATTAGCAGTAGGTAGCCCAATATAACCTTGGCATCGCCTATCTGGAAAACCAGCTTGTGGGCGAAGTAGTGCTGCTTCTTCCTGCCGGTATGAAGCTCAAGGAAGGAGACGAAGTTGCCGGAGACAAAGTCCACAAAGCTGGCAGGGGTTATCTTCACATCCATACTGGCGAGATTGGCGAGCTTTTTTGTGCATTCCTCTGAGAGGATACTTCCAATTTCCTTGATAACTTCCTTGTCATCTCCTCTCGGGAAGTCTGCATAATTCACCTTCTTGTCAGCAAGAATCTCCACAAAACGCAGGGCATCCTCCAGGGGGAAGAGCAGGGTGATGCTTCCGGAAATTTCGCCATACAGGCTGGCGTAGGAGCCCACCATGGGTATCCCCTCTCCACCTGCAAGATTTGAGAAGTTTTCTATCTCCTCTATGATGGGCCCCTCTATTTTTATCCCTGTGTCTATGCCTGTTATCTTTTTAACAGCCTCTGCAAGCTGTGCCACACTCTCATGACAGATGTTTCTGAAGCTTTGTGCAACACTCTGTTTCACAACAATTGCTCCCTCTCTTTTTCTGGAGCCCATGTCCTCTTCCAGGGTTTCAACAGCCTTCTTTACCGCCTCCAGAATTTCCCTGGTCTCATAGGGTTTCTGTATGAAGTCTCCCGCGCCGTGCTTTAAGCTCGCGACGGCACGCTCAAGGCTTGCATACGCAGTTATCATTATAACATAAACGCCACTGTCGAGCTCTTTTATCCTCTTAAGAAGCTCTATTCCGTCCATATCAGGCATCATTATGTCGGATATCACAATCTGGTACCCATCCTCCTTAAGCTTTCCAAGAGCTTCAGCAGCAGAGCTTGCGACATCCACATGATAGCCCTGTTTTTCAAGAAGCTTGCTAAGGCTCAACCTTATGAGTTCTTCGTCATCTACCACGAGTATATTGGGTTCCATCAGCCTTAGCCTCCACCTGAAGTTTAATGAACAGTCATCTAATAAGAATATTATGGCGTTAACCACATATATTAAGGTTAAGTTCTGATTCTCCAATCTTCTTTGCAGGATTTCAATCTTTTCAATGGTAGCCTGCTTTTTAAATTCGGTGCTATTATGGCAGGAGAATGGGTGCGCGTGCAGCGGGAGGATTTTTCTGTTGCAGATGAAATCGCCCGTATCAAGGCGGTCTCTAGTCGAATAGGAGGAATAGTTACCTTTCTGGGCACTGTGCGCGACTTCTCTCGTGGGAAGGATGTAACCAAGCTTGAGTTTGAGTACTACTCAGGTATGGCAGAGAAGAAGCTGGAGGAGATTCGCCTCGCAGCGAAGGAAAGGTTCGATGTTATAGAGATAGCGGTGGTGCACCGCTACGGCGAGCTTGGAATAGGAGACAACATAGTGCTCATAGTTGCGGCGGCGGAGCACCGCAGGCAGGCTTTTGAGGCATGCCGTTATGTCATTGACGAGCTTAAGAAGCATGTGCCCATCTGGAAAAAGGAGTACACCCGCGAGGGTGAGGTCTGGGTGGAGGAGCATCCATAGTCAACTATAAATAATTGTAGGGAGGAACATCTTAATGGGAGGCAGTACAATGGCGGACATAAGGGAGTTTAAGGCTGAGGTTACCATAAAGGTGGACTACGATAAGTGTAAGGGGCACGGCGAGTGCGTTGATGTCTGCCCTGCGGAGGTCTATGAACTTGTGGACGGCAAGGCAACTGCTCCGCGGGTGGAGGACTGTATAGAGTGCTGCGCCTGTGTTGAGGCATGCCCTGAGGGGGCGATAGAGCACAGTTCGTGCTGAGGTCTTTGCGTGAGGCTTCTCGCCATAGAGAATGCAGAGGGGGAGCATTTAGGCTGTTTTGAGGAGCTTGCAGAAGCTCGCGGCATAAGCGTGGAGTACCGCCGCCTGTGGCGCGGCGCTGACCTGGAGAAGGCCCTGGATTACGACCTGATTGTTATTCTGGGCGGCCCAATGAGCGTAAATGATGAGGATAGCTACCCCTACCTTGCAGTGGAAAAGGCGGTGATAAGGCGCGCCTTAGCCGAGGATAAGCCTCTTCTGGGCGTGTGCCTGGGATCGCAGCTTATTGCCAGTGCCCTGGGTGCGAGGGTCTACCCCGGCGAGGAGAAGGAGCTGGGCTGGTATCCACTGTACCTGACTCAGGAGGGCAGGCGGGATGAGGTGTTTTCCGCCTTCCCCCCGCGCTTTGAGGTCTTCCAGTGGCACGGTGAAACCTTCGACCTTCCCAGCGAGGCCACGCTGCTCGCCAGCTCACCGCTTTATCCGCACCAGGCCTTCCGTGTGGGCAGAAGCTATGCTCTGCAGTATCACCTTGAGGTTACCGCAGAGATGGTACGCGAATGGTCCCGCGATGTGCCTGAGAAGCGTGATGAGATACTGTATAATCTTGAGGACAGGATTGATAAGCTGAACCGCCTGGCTGAGGTGTTCTTTGACCGCTGGTTAAAGGTTGCGGGGATTTAAACATTTTTATTTAATTTATCTCTGCCATCTCGCAAGCTTTATATTTCATTAAATTATAACAGTTAACTCATGATACCAATAATCTCTGTAATAGGCAGAAAGAAGGCTGGCAAAACCACTGTGCTTGAGCGGTTGATCGCCGCATTAAAGGCTCGGGGGTATCGCATTGCCACGATAAAGCATCACATCCACTATGGCTTCAGTATTGATTCCCCAGGGAAGGATACGTGGAGGCACGCTGCGGCGGGTGCAGATGTGGTTGCGATCTCTTCGCCTGACCGCCTGGTGGTAATGCGCAAGAGCCTGAAGGAGATGTTCCTCAGGGAGATTGTGGATGGTTTTATGAAGGACATGGATATGGTGCTCACAGAGGGCTACGCCCGCGCTGAGACACCCAAGATACTCGTGGCTACAAGTGAGGATGATTTAAAGCTGTTCACCAGCGCCGCAGGCGGAGAAATAATAGCTGTGGTGAGTGATGCAGAGGTTAGGGCGAAGTGTCAGGTTTTCGGGTTTGACGAGGTGGAGAAGCTGGCCGGGTTTATAGAGGAGAGGTTTTTGAGCCATGAGCAAAGACACGGTGCTCACAAAGCGCCAGATTGAGGTGCTGAAGCTCAAGGCTCAGGGGCTGAGCACCTCTGAAATTGCAAAGCGTCTTGGCACCAGCGTAGCCAATGTCTCTGCGACTGAGAGAAAGGCGAGGGACAACATCCAGCGCGCCAAGAATACGCTGCGGCTGGTAAAGATGCTTGAGGCGCCTCTGAGTGTTGTTATCGCTCCAGAAACCGACCTCAACGATGCTGTTCGCAGGATATACCGTCGTGCAGATGAAGCTGGAGTCTGGATTTCCCACAGCTTCCCCTCCCTGGCGTCGCTCATCCAGCAGGCTGCCGGGGGAAAGATTCGAGGCAGAAGGGTGCTCGAGGAGATAGAGGTTGCGATTACCCGTGAGGGCGAGGTAATGGTGATGTGAGGCAGCTAAGCAATCGCATGCTGGGCTATGCGGTAGTAGCCAACGCCTGCGCAGCTTCTGCAGAGCTTTGCGCCATTTTCGCCGATGACCAGCGCCTCGGGCACAAGTTCGCCGCAGGCAGAGCAGCGCACTATGGAAGAGTTCTCAAAGAGGCCGGGAAGCTCAATCTTCACAGGTATTATTTCCAGGTACTCCTCACTCAGGCTGAGAAGTGAGCGGGCGAGCTTGTGTTCCTCATCCCTCGTAAGCTTACCCTCGCGCAGCATCCACTTCTTCATCAGTGCAGAATGCCTCCAGGCGTTGCGGCGCAGGGCAATGCGGTAGCCCTGCATTGTGTCCACCCTGCCCACAGTCAAAGCAAGCTTGCCGTAGTTTTCAACAAAGGCGTTGCCATGCCCCAGAGTAGCGCCAGTGGCTGCCTGCATCCCGTCGGCAAGACAGCGTGCTGTCTCGCTGATGGCGATGAGCTTCTTGCTCCCGCGCCTCGTCTTGAGCTTTTGCAGCGCCAGCGTTGCCATTCGCACGCCCAGCGCTATGCCGGGAGCAAGGTGTCCATGCAGCTTCTCAGCCAGCTCCACCACTTCATCTTCCCTCAATCCCACAACATCACCTCATGTAAAGAAATGCACCTTTATCTTCTCCCCTCGTCGGGTGTCCCGCTCTATTATTGCATAGCCGTCTACGAGGGCACTGCGCAGGTTTGAGGCTATCGCAGAGACATTGTACTTATCACCGCTCTTCATAAGGGGCATCTCGCTGCCCTCGAAGCCTACGGGCCTGGCATAGCCGTTCTCAAGGTGAACAAACACCAGGTTGGCTATATCAGCGGCATCTGTGTCCTTGGTGGAGAGGAGTATGTCCTCTGTTATTCCCGCATAGAGGAAGGGCTCCTCAATCCTGCCCAGGAAGTACCTGCGCAGATGAAGCTGCGCCGCCACGAGCGCCCCTGTGGGCTTACCCGGCAGAGCAAAGATGGGCGTTTTATTTATTATGCCCACCGCTATGGGCTTGCCGGGGCGCGTCTTTACCTTGTACAGCACCACCTCACCCATCTCTTCTATAGCGCGCAGCACATAATCGCGCCTGCCAACGCTTACACCGCCGCTGGTAACAACGCAGTCATAGCGCTGCGAAGCCTCCAGAAGCGCCTGCTTCATCGCCTCGTAGTCATCCTCCACCACTCCGAGATAGGTTGTCTCGCATCCCCACTGCTCCAGCATAGCCATTACCACAAAGGAGTTTATGTCGCGGAGCAATCCCCGGGCTATTTCGTTGCCTGTGGCAAGCACGGCGACACGGGGCCTGCGGTACACTTCAACCTCCTCGATACCCATACCTTTGAGTATGCCGAACTCCTGTGCTCTAATCCTGCTCTCTGCCCTGAGGATAACCTCACCCCTGCGGTAGTTGCTTCCCTGAGGCACAACCTTGGTCCCCTTCTCAATGGGGATGCCATAAAGCTTATCGCCTTCCAGGCGGGCATCCTCGAGGCGGAGCACGCAGTCAGCTCCGGGTGGGAGGAATGCTCCTGTAGCGATGTACATCGCTTCGCCTTCGTGAAGCTCTGGCAGTGCTTCGAAGGCATCGCCCGCATAGATGCTCCCCACCACACGAAGAGGGTAGCGCTCAGCATCTCTGCTGCGCATCGCATAGCCGTCGTAGCTCGCTATCGCATGCCCGGGAGAGTCCTCAGTGGCGAGCACATCTTCAGCCAGCTCTCGTCCGATGAGCTGAAGTTCCACCCCCGCGACCTCTGTCTCGCGGTTGAAGTAAAGCCTCTCCCTCAGCGTGTCGACAATTTCCCGCGCTCGGCTCAAAGGCACAAGTTTCTCCATTGCAGCGCACCTGCTAAATATTTCTATTTAACTTATCTCAATATTTAAATGGTATAGATATAAAAATCTTATTATAAAAAAAATTTTATAATTCAGGAGGGTTGCTTTTATTTTTTAAATGGCAACAATCAATATTTTTGAAGATTTTAATGCTCTAATTTATATCATATTATGTATAAGCTATATTTAACTTTCAAAATTCGAAACATGGCAATTTATAGAATAATAATTCTGAAAAGTGCCCCCATTATTGAAATCCCTGTTCTCGCCCTGCAGGCAAGGATTTTAAGAAGTGCACCTAGATGAGGTCCAGCAGTCTTCTCAATCTCTCGTCCTTCAGACTATAGTAGCGCCACTTTCCTGCCCGCCTTTCTTCCACGGCGTTAATTTCTTTGAAGCTTCTCAGGTGGTGGGATATGAGTGTCTGGTCTATGTTAAGGGTCCTCTCAAGCTCGCACACACAGCGCTCCCTATCCTTTATCAAGAGGGCAATCTTCATTCTCGTGGGATTTGAGAGCAGGCGGAAGAGCTTTGAAAACTCCTCCACAGCTTCACTTTCCAGCTCAATCTTTTCAGGAAGGCACTCCTCCATGAGATTAATTATCAAGCAAACATTTAAATACTTTCATATGAAAGAACCTTCATGTGAGCTTGCATGAGCACAGCAGGAAAACTTTCATTTCTCGACCGCTTCCTGACACTGTGGATTTTTCTTGCCATGGGCGTGGGGGTTTCAGCTGGCTATCTCATCCCGGGGGTGGAGTCCTTCGTCAGCCGTTTCCAGATGGGCACCACCAACATACCCATCGCCATTGGCTTGATTCTGATGATGTACCCGCCCCTCGCCAAGGTGCGGTATGAAAATCTTGGAAATGTATTCCGAAACCGGAGGGTTCTCGGCCTATCGCTTGTGCAGAACTGGATTATAGGCCCTTTGCTAATGTTTTTCCTAGCAGTACTCTTTCTGCACAACTATCCAGAATATATGGTGGGTTTGATAATGATTGGACTGGCGAGGTGCATCGCCATGGTGATTGTATGGAATGAGCTTGCCAGAGGTGATACCGAATATGCCGCGGGTCTGGTGGCCTTTAACAGCATCTTCCAGGTTCTCTTCTACAGTGCCTATGCCTGGGTCTTTATAACCATCCTGCCGCCCCTCTTTGGACTCAAAGGGAACCTGGTGGAGGTGGGCATGCGAGATATTGCAGAGAGCGTCTTTATATATCTGGGCATTCCCTTTACTGCAGGGATGTCCACCCGTTTTGTGCTGTTGAGATTGAAGGGTGAGGAGTGGTATAACAGGCGGTTCATCCCCAGAATCAGCCCAATCACACTCATCGCCCTGCTTTTCACCATTGTGGTGATGTTCAGCCTGAAAGGGAACCTCATATTGCACATCCCGCTGGACGTTGTACGAATTGCCATCCCCCTTCTGCTGTACTTCGTAATCATGTTCCTCATCAGCTTCTACATGGGACAGAGAGCGGGTGCAGGGTACCCGAAGACTACCGCACTCTCCTTTACAGCAGCCAGCAACAACTTTGAGCTGGCGATTGCTGTTGCAGTCGCCGTCTTTGGGATCAACTCTGGCGCAGCCTTCGCCGCTGTGATTGGGCCTCTGGTGGAGGTTCCTGTGCTTATCACTCTGGTCAGCGTTGCCCTGTGGTTCCGGCACCGATTTTTCAGGATTTCCTCAGCATGAGCAGCAGCCTTTCGGTTATGACGATACCCTCTGTGGTGAGCATGTATAGGTTCTCTTTATTCTTTATTATTCCAGCGTCGCTGAGAACGTGCAGGTGAAAGCTGAGCTTTGAGAGGTCATCCACTTCCACACCCCTGGCGATATCAGAAAATCTCCTCGCTCCCGCATGAAGAAGATAGATAACTATTCTCCTGCGCAGCGGGTTTGAGAGCGCCTTAATTACAGCGTCGCTGAGCTTTGCGTCAACACTGGACCTCAGTCTCGCCTTCTCGACGGTTTTCTTTACTATACTCACCAGTTCATTCACATTGAAGGGCTTTACGAGAAAGTCGCTTGCCCCGAGTTTCATAGCCTCCACCACGTCGGTGATGGAGGGAAAAGCGCTGATTATTATAACCTTGACATCAGGTGAAATCCTCTTTATCTCGTCCAGTGCGCTCAAGCCCCGCATATCAGGGAGCACCAGGTCGAGAAGCACGACCTCTGGTTTGCTTTCCACAAGCTTGCTTATGCCCCCTGCGGCGCTCTCGGCGGTAACCACATCAAAGCCGTGTCTGCGCAGCGCCTTTTCCAGCACGCCTGTGGTGTGCCTGTCATCATCCACAATCATTACAGTGTTCATATCCTCTTAGATACTCTACCACTATCCTCCACGACAGTGCTTCTAAGCAGATTATTCCCCGTCACCACCCTAAACTCTGGCTTTCCTGCCAGCATGTTATCACCTGTATCTACTTTTAGACCTGCCATCCTTAAAACTTTATTTTAAAAGAAATTTTATATAAAGAGTAAATTATATTAAAAATAGAAAGGCTCTCACTAAGGGTGCAGTGTAGCTTAAAATGGTCAGCATCAAAAAGGAAAGGATGAGCGGAAGGAACACATTCAGATGGATGGCAGTGCCTCTGCTGATTCTCCTCGCGGCCTGCATATCAGGCGAGAAGAGCGTGGACATGCCGGAGGTTGAGAAGCCTCATTACTACTACGACCTGGTGGTGCATGAGGGTTACCTGTACGCCACCTCCCCCTGGGGCCTGGAGGTGTTCTCTGTTGAGAGAGGAAGTCTGTCCCGGGTGGGTGGATTTGAAACCCCCGGCGAAGCCCAGGCACTTGCCCTTTCGAAGGACAAGCTATACCTCAGCGACACCACGGGCATGCTGTATGTGTTCGACCTGGGCACGCCTTTACCCCGCCTGGTTGCTGAGCTTGAACTGAACAGAACTGCTCAGAAGATTGTAATCTCCGGAGATAGAGCATACTTAGCATGTGTTTCTTCTGGACTGGTGATTCTTGACCTCCTCGAACTGGAGGAGGTTGAACTCTACAAGCCCCGCACCTACAGCTATCCCAAGGGCATATACATCCAGGACGGAAGGCTGTACGTGGCAGACCTCACAATGGGGCTGTACATTGCAGAGGTAAGGGAGGACTCCCTCATGCTCTCAGCTTCGCATCCCACCACCAGCGTGTCCCACGATGTACTCGTGTTCAACGGCTTTGCGTACGTTGCAGCCTCTGACGGGGGTGTGGATGTATTCAAAATCTCAGACAACCGGCTGGAAAAAATCCAGAATCTCCCCCTGCCGGGATTTGCTCTGCGCCTGGCGAGACATGAAAATTATTTGCTGGTTACCCTGGCCGGAGAGGGTGTGGCCTTACTCGAGATACAGAGGGACAACAAGCTTGGGCCGGTGACGCAGTACAACACCCCAGGCAATGCCTACGGCATAGCCCTCGCCAACGGCTATGCATACGTTGCCGATTATAACGGGGGCATAGTGGTGTTTGACCTATCGCAGCTTCCAGAGCTTGTACCGGTGGCAGTGGCCGGGCAGGAGGTGAGCTCATGAAGGCAAGCGTAGGCACCAAGGTGATGCTCGCCGTGGGTGTGATTGTGTTCTTCTCTGTGCAGGGCATCTTCTACTACATGAGCGAATCCCATGAGAGGAGCATGATGGAACAGCTTCATCAGCAGGCAAAGAGCATCGCAGACCAGATACTCCTGGTAAGGCTCTGGGCGGCAGAGCACAGAGAGCGCGTTGCGCCTGTGCCCGCGGAACTCACCTATGAGCTCTCAGAACTTTCCAATGAAATGTACAATTACAAGATTAAGCTTGTAACCCCAAAGCCAAGAGACCCCGAAAATTACCCCTCTGACAGCTTTGAGAGGAGGGTGATTCAGGAGTTCCAGGAGGGTGGCGGCGAGGAGGTGTTTGAAATCTACGGCGAGTTTTATAACTATGCTGTGCCTCTTTATGTGGAGGAGCCCTGTCTGAAGTGCCATGTTGATCAGGGGTACAGGGAGGGCGACCTGCGCGGCGCACTGGTTGTGGAGATACCGGTAAGCGGGGTGCTTGCGTCCCTGTCAAAGACCAGACAGGAGCTCATTGTTTATGGTTTTCTGCTTTCTCTCGCTATTATGCTTGCAATCCTGGGCATTATGAGGATGGTGGTCATAATGCCCCTGAGGAAGGTCAAGGAGGCTGCGCTCAGGCTGGCGAGACGCGACTACTCTGCCCGCGTTGAGGTGGACAACAAAGACGAGCTGGGCGACCTCGCCAGGGTTTTCAACAGCATGGTGGAGGAGCTTAAAGATAAGGAAGCCCAGGTGATTCAGAGTGAGAAGATGGCGACGGTGGGCAAGCTCGCCGCCGGAATAGCACATCAGATAAACAACCCCCTCGCCAACATACTACTCTACTCTCAGATTCACCGCGAGGAGGTGAAGAACCCGGAAACAAAAAAGGTGCTGGAGATAATTGAGGACGAAGCTTCCCTGGCCTCAAAGGTTGTGCAGGGACTTCTGGATTTCTCCAGACAGCGTGAATTCAGGCGCGAGGCTGTGCAGGTAAACGAGATTATAGGTAAAGCTATAAATATAATTAAACCTCAGTTACAGTATAAGAACATCAAACTCGAGTTAAACCTCGATGAGAGCCTGCCTGAGATTCAGGGCGACTCCGCAAAACTTCTCGACGCCTTCATAAACATCGCCACAAATGCGATAGACGCCATGGACAACGGTGGAAAGCTGGGAATACGCACATATAGAGGCAATGAGAAAGTGGTGGTGGAAATCACCGACACTGGAGTGGGGATACCCGAAGAACACCTTTCGCGAATCTTTGACCCCTTCTTCACCACCAAGGAGGTGGGCGAGGGTACAGGTCTCGGGCTTTATATTACCTACGGTATAATCAAAAAGCATGGGGGTGAGATAAAGGTGGAGAGCCGGGTAGGGGAGGGTACAAGGTTTACAATATATCTTCCGGGTGAGGTGAATGCAGGAGATACTGATAGTTGAGGATGACCCCAAACTCAGGCAGGGGCTTAAGATACTCCTGGAGAAGAAGGGTTACTCACCCAAGGTCGCCGAGGATGGGGTTAAGGCGATAAACATGATTAAGAAGCAGAAGTTTGATCTGGTTATTACGGACCTGGTAATGCCGGGTGCGGATGGTATGGAGGTGCTGAGGAATGTCAAGAAGCACTCTCCCCTTACAAAGGTGATAATAATAACCGCCTTCGGCACCGTTGACAGCGCAGTGCGCGCCATGAAGATGGGGGCGAGCGACTATATATTGAAACCCTTCAAGGTGGAGGAGATACGAAATAAGATCCTCCGCCTGCTTGAGGAGACTCGCATAGAGGCGGAGAGCAGGGAGAGGGAGGAGACGGGCAAGGATGTGCTCAAGTCCCTCTCTAACCCCACGAGGCGCAGGATAATGGAGTACCTCCATGCCAAGGGCAAGGCGAGATTTACTGATATAATGAACTACCTCGGTATAAGGGAGCCCGCAAAGCTGGGTTTCCATCTGCGTGTGTTGAAGCAGGCAGGGCTATTAGCACAGGATGAAAACCGCCACTACTACATCTCAGATGTCGGGGAGCATGCCTTCGTTACCCTTATGTCTCTGGAGGGATAGCATTTAAATGAAATCGTTGAATTTGAATTCAGAATCAAATTAATATATTGAAGGGAGGGAGATGAGTAAAATTTTAGTTTAATTATCAGCAGGGATATAAATTAATTTTTTAAAAAGGTTTTATTACCTTGAAAACCCTGAATATTTATGCAGAGTGGAGGTGAAAATTATGGAAATGAGCATGAGCAGGCGTGAGTTCATAAAAGCCTCGGCGGCGACCGCGGCGATGCTTGCGGCTGGCATACCAGCGCAGGCGATGGCAGCACAGGGCGACGGAGGGATAAGTTTCGGCCGCGCTCAGTGCAGGTTCTGTGGTACTGGATGTACAGTACTGGTGGGTGTGCGCAATGGCAGGGTGGTGGCAGTAAAGGGTGATGCCGACTCACCAATAAACTTCGGCAGACTGTGCATGAAGGGATACTCCCTTCCACATATAATGTACGGAGGGGGCGGTAAGCAGCGCCTTACAAAGCCGATGGTGAGGCAGGCAGATGGCAGCTTTAAGGAGGTAAGCTGGGATGAAGCTCTGGAGCTGATTGCAGATAAATTCGCAAAGTACATAGAGGAGTATGGCCCGGACAGTGTTGCCTGGTACGGCTCGGGACAGAATACCACCCAGGAAGCTTTTGCTGCGAATAAACTGTTCAAGGGTATAATAGGCACAGCAAATGTGGAGGGCAATCCCAGGCTGTGCATGGCGAGTGCAGTGGGGGGCTATCTCAACACCTTTGGTCTGGATGAGCCCGCTGGTGCATATGACGATCTGGACGATGCAGATACCTTCTTCATCATTGGAGCAAATATGGCGGAGCAGCATCCAATGCTATTCCGCAGGGTTATAGACAGGAAGAGTGCCTACCCGGACAGGGTGAAGGTTATCGTGGCAGACCCCCGCACCACGCCCACTGCTAGGTACGCCGACCTCCACCTGAAGTTCAAGCCGGGTACAGATATGTACCTGCTAAACGCCATTGCATATGCAATAATAGAGGAGGAGCTGGTGGACGATGAGCACCTTAAGTACTGCAGCTTTGCAAAGGGGCTGGGAAAGGGAGAGGCGCTTGATTTCGAAGCCTTCAAAGAGTTTCTGAAGGACTACGCTCCTGAGAAGGTTGCCGATATCACAGGCGTCTCCGCAGAGGATATACGTCTGGCTGCGAAGTGGTTCGGACGCAAGGGCTACTCAGCGCTGAGCATGTGGACAATGGGCTTGAACCAGCGCACCCAGGGTGTCGAGCTCAACTGCCAGGTGCACAATCTGCACCTGCTTACAGGTAAGATAGGCAAGCCCGGGTGCGACTCGCTGAGCTTAACAGGCCAGCCCAATGCATGCGGAGGTACCCGCGAACAGGGAGGCTTAACTCACATCCTGCCGGCGCACCGCAAGGTTGCGAATGAGCAGGACCGTAAGGAGGTGGCAGAGGTATGGGGCGTACCCGTGGAGCAGATGCCAACCAAACCCACAGGGCCTGCGGTAAATATGTTCATGCGCCTTGAGAAGGGTGACATAAAGGCGATATGGATAAATACCACAAATCCTGCGCAGAGTCTGCCCAACTCAGACCGTTACACCGAGGCAATGCGAAAGGCATTTACTGTGGTGAGCGACATCTATCCGACGGTTACCACGGAGGTGGCGAGTGTAATACTGCCCAGTGCCATGTGGGTGGAGAAGGAGGGTGTAATGGGACAGACAGATAGGCGGAGTCAGTTCACACCCAAGCTCGTCGAGCCACCGGGTGAGGCGAAGCCTGACTTCTGGCAGATTAAGGAGGTTGCCAGACGCATTGCAGAGAAGCTGGGCAGGAAGACGAGGTACAAGATTATAGACCCGCTTACAGGAGAGATTAAGGGCGAAAAGGAGGTATATGGCCTGGGTTTTGAGACCGAAGAGGAGGCCTGGAATGAGTACCGCCTGCTCACCAAGGGCAGAGATGTCGACCTGTGGGGTGCCACCTACGGGAAGCTTAAAGCCCACGCCGGCGGTGTGCAGTGGCCGTGCCCGAGCACAGAGTTTGACAATCGCGGCAGCAACAAGCGCTACATCTCCCGCGAGTATGCCATAAAGGTATTCGGGAAGGACAAGAGGAGATATATTACCGGCTACGTTACCCTGTATGACCAGCACATGGAGGAGGAAGGCTACTCTGGTCCAATAAACTACTATGGCAAGAAGGGCAAGGCAGTGGTTCGCGCTTTTACGCCCACCCTGGACTATGAGATGCCCGACGATACCTATCCCTTTGTGCTCAACACGGGCAGGGTGATAGAACACTGGCACACGGGCACAATGACAATGCGCGTTCGTCTGCTGCGGGAGCTCAATCCTGCGGCCTATGTGGAGGTACATCCCAGTGATGCAGAGAAGCTGGGTGTAAAGAGCGGTGATAAGCTTCAGCTGATATCACCGCGGGGCAGCATTACACTTTCCGTCTGGGTGACTGAACGTGCGCAGCCGGGAATGGTGTTCGTGCCATGGTTCGATGAGACAAAGCTCATCAATGACCTCACCATAGATGTGCCCGAGAGCTGGTCAAAGGCGGCTGAGCCGGACTACAAGGTGTGCAAGATCAGGGTGGCAAAGGCCACCTGAGCTTCTTTATTTTTCAGTGGGGAGAGTACTGTACTGGAAGGAGGTGAAAGATTTGCCGGTATCTGGAGCTGTTGTTGTGCCCATACCGGGCAAGGAGAAGGAGGTTGAGAAGAACCTTCGTGCTCTGCCTGGGGTGGAGGTTAAGGGTAAGGGTAGCAAGGGGATTGCTGTTGTAATGGAGAGTGAGTCAACAGGGAAGTTGAAGAAGCTCTCAGAGGAGATAGAGAAGTGGAACAGCGTGGTGGACTTTCAGCTTGTGTATCTGAATGTGGAGGACGAGGTGGATTAGAATTGTCTGCACGCTGCCTCAAACATCTCCCTATGGAATTCTATCAACATAAATTTAATTTTGAGATATGTTTTAAATCACTTTTTAAAAAAATCTTTTTAACATATGAGTGGAAGATTATAACCGGGTGAAAATATGGGTGTAAAATATCTTTTAATTTTCGCTATAGCCTCAGTGATGGTGCTCAGCACTGTACAGGGATTTCAGGAACCAGGAGCGCCATGCATAAGCTGCCATGATACAGTTACGCCGGGCATAGTGAAGCAGTGGGAGGAGAGCAAGCACAGCAAGGTGGGGGTGAAGTGCTATGTGTGCCACCTTGCCAAGGAGGACGACCCAGCAGGCTTTGAGCACATGGGGTACAGGGTTACCGCCATTGTATCGCCGCGCTACTGCGAGAGCTGCCATCCCAAACAGGTGGAGCAGTTCAAGAATAGCCTGCATGACGAAGCTGCACTGTTTGCAATGTCTGCCTATGGCACCGTTGGAGAGGAAAAGGTCGAAGACGGGGTAACAGAGGCAGAGACAAAGAACTACAAAACCCACTTCTCCAGGGAGACCGCTGAGCAGGGCTGCCTTGACTGTCACGGCACGGTTATAAAGGTGGGCAAAGACGGCGAGCTTATAAACTGGCCGAACAATGGAATAGGACGGTTAAATCCAGACGGTAGTGCCGGTTCGTGTACTGCCTGCCATCCCAGACATGGATTCAGCATTGCCGTTGCACGCAAGCCTGAAACCTGCGGGCAGTGTCATCTTGGGCCTGATCACCCACAGATTGAGATGTACGAGGAGAGCAAACACGGCAACATATACGCCAGCAGCGGTGAGGAGTGGAACTGGGATGTTCCTCCAGGGCAGTGGGGTCCCGAGGACATAGGGGCACCGACCTGTTCCACATGTCACATGTCGGGCTTCGGAGGCGCTGTTAGGAGCACCCACGACGTGAGTTCCAGGTTGAAGTGGGAGCTTGAGCCTATGTTCTCATGGCCCACAGAGCCCAAGTACTGGACTGGCTCAGAGAAGTATCCTATAGATCCGGACATTGCAGCACGCTATGAGAGGATTCATGACCTTCCGGAAGGTTCTCTTGCTGAGGTGCCCACAGGAAAGCCGAACCCCTTCGACATAGCCAAGGAGTTTGCTCCTGAAGTCTATGAGAAGTATGTGGGAGAGGGCAAGTGGTGGTCCAAGGGAGAGACCCGTGCCGACGCTTTTGGTGGTGCATCGCTCAGGTCACCTGAGGACAAGCGCAAAGACATGCTGAAGGTGTGCGTTCAGTGCCACTCCACGAGCTGGGCCAAGGGCGACCTGGCCAAGGCAGACAAGGTGGTTGATGTGTACAATGCCGTCGCCCTTGCGATAAAGAAGAAGTACTACGACCCCATCAAGGAGGAGAAGCTGGACGAGGACATCAAATTCAATGGCAAGAGTCAGGTAGACAACCTGTGGCACGAGATATGGCACCACGAGGGCAGGATATGGAGAATGGGCGGCTTCATGCAGGCTCAGGACTGGCAGCTCTGGGAAGGGTCTTATGAGGTGGCTGACGACGGTTCGCACATGGCTGACTGGCTGGAGAAGCTGCGCACAAGGAAAGCAGTGAAGGAGATGATGGCAGAGAAGGAGAAGGGCATATGCGGCCCCACGGCGGTTGCCTTACTGGCTCTGCTGCCCTTCGCTGGCTACTACGCGATGAGAAGGAGGAAGCTTTAGGCTTCCCATCCCTCTTTCTTTTTTGAACATGTTCGCACAAAATTATTTTATAAGTCTGCGGAGTACTTATTACCATGAAGAAGTGTGAAAACTGTCAGCGGAGTGATGAGGAGGTTCCAATTCTCGAGTACTACCACAAGGGCGACAGGCATAATATATGCTTTCGCTGCCTGCCAATGCTCATCCACGGCTGAGTTTTATGATTACCTTAGGACTGCGCTTTCTTGCGGCAGCACTTGTATATCTTGTTGCCGCGTTACTCCTGGGTATCGCCCAGCTTTTTAATCTCCACCTTACCCCTGCCCACGTCCACCTCGCCCTGGTCGGGTTTGTGTGCAGCGTTATCATCGCCACTATGTACCAGCAGGTTCCCACGCTGACCGGCGCCGAACTCCACAGCAGGCAGGCTGCGAGGGCAAGTTTCTGGTCACTCAATACTGGAATAGTGGTTTTTTCGCTGGGCTACCCAAAGCTCTGGATTCTTGCCTCCCTGGGAGCGCTGCTGATGCTCCTAGCCTTCTACCTCTTCACCTACAATGTCCTCGCAACAATAGCAAACAGGAAGGGTGAGAGCTATGTGTTCAAGTACTATGCCGGAGCGAGCATTTTTCTGAGCATCGCCGCCACTCTGGGGTTTTTGTTTACAGTCAACCCGGGGCTTCTGCTTTATCGCTCTGTCCACCTCCACCTCGCCCTGGTGGGGGGTGTGGCCGTCATCATAGTCGGCGCAATGTCCTGGATGCTTCCAATGGTGGTGATGAAGGAGATTTACAGCAAGCGCTGGATGGACCACATATTCTATGCTTTTGTGCTCTCTTCTCTGGGCCTTGCCGTTGGGCTCAGTGAGTCCAGAATCCTTGCTCTGGTCTCGGGATTTGTCCTGCTTGCGGCAGCCCTCCTCTTCATATACAACATGGTGAGGAGCTACACCGCCTCCACCAGTGGGGCGTTCAAACCCAGGCCTGTGGAGGGCAGGTTTTTCCTGGCTGCCCTTGCCTACCTCGCACTAACGCTGATGCTCGGCTTAGCACTGCTTCTCTATTCTCCGGGCAGGGGTTTTGTGCTCGCCCACGCCCACCTTGCAGCTCTGGGTTTTGTGGTGCAGACGGTGATTGGCGGCCTCTACCACATTGTACCCACCCTTACATGGACAAAGCTCATAGCCACAGATAGAGAGCATGCGCCCTCTTCATTTAAGGAGCTCTTTTCAGCCAGGCGCTCACAGTGGATTTTTCTTGTCTTCAACGCCGGCACGCTGCTCCTCGTCCTGGGCCTGGGTTTCGCAGTCAAGGGAATAGCCCTCCTGGGCGCATTCATTGTTGCCTCTGCATGCATCGTCTTTGCAGCCGAGATGCTGGGAATAATAAGGAGAGCTGGCGCCATTTGATTCCGCAGGCACGCGTGCGGCGCCCCTATGTCTCAACTTTCTTATACCACAACCCCAATAGATGTAGGATATGAAAATAAAAAAACCAGCCACTGAGAATGAGCGCGTTCTCGCAACCTTTTTACTCGTGTTCATAGTTTATTTCGGGCTGGACTCCCTTGCATCACTCATATTTACAGAGGAGAGCCTCTCCTTCCTGAGGTACCGCCTGACCCTCTCCTTTATCATAGGGATAATCGCAGGCTCACTTTTTTACATGTGGGCAAAGCGCGAGGATGAGGAAAAACCAGAGACGCTGGACAAGAGCTATGCCATACTCGAGCGCGCCCTGAGCGAGGACGAGGCCCTGCTTCTTGAGATAATCAGGGAGAA
>NZ_JBPMGE010000036.1:0-34131 GCF_054014795.1 Candidatus Pyrohabitans sp.
CCACGCACAACATAACCATCAACGTCAGCCACGCGGAGCCTTATCCTGACACGCTGATACTGAGCTGGAACGGCACCAACATCTCACAGCCATACAGCGGCAGCTACACCAGCCTCATCCGTGACAATCTCACCGACGGGCGCTACTCCTACTATGCGTGGGTGAACGACACCGCGGGCAATGCCAACGCCACCCGGGTGAGGGTTGTCACCATAGACACCCTACCTCCCGAGGTGGCAAATATCACCCCGGCCAACGGCACAGGTGTTAAGGGTGTGGTAACAATAAGCGTGATTGCACGCGATGCCGGTGTGGGCGTCGCCTCTGTCGTGGCGAACGTGTCCAATGCCACCTACTCGGAAGTGCTGAACTTAACCTACAACGGCTCTAATGTGTGGTACAACGCCACCTGGAACACCTCTGCGCTGGCTGAGGGCGAGTACAACATAACCATAAACGCCACCGACACCATTGGCAGAAGCAACGCCACGTACGTGACTGTGATTGTAGACAGGACGCCACCAGCATCGCAAGTGCTCTCTCCGCTACCCAATGAGAACATCTCCACCAGCAGCTACCTCATCAACGGTACAGCGCAGGACAACGGGAGCGGCTTAGCACGAGTGTGGGTGAGTGTTGACGGCGGCGCAACCTGGGCGCTGGCGAATGGCACGGCTAACTGGAGCTACGAATGGCAAATCGCAGGCGATGGTGAATACAACATCACCAGCAGGGCGGAGGATAAAGCTGGCAACAACCAGACATCGCTTCAGAACGTCACTGTTACCGTTGACACAACTCCTCCGCGGCTAACCCTCCTCCCGCCCACACCCGGCGATAGCGCCACCCTGAGCACTGGCACGAGCAGCGTCACCATAAACATCTCCATTAATGAAACGCATCCAGATACGCTGATACTCAGCTGGAATGGTGCCAATCAGAGCCTCAACTACTCTTCCGGCTATGTGAACATAACCAAGAGCGTCTCCAGCGGGAACAGCTACACCTTCTACGTCTTTGCGAACGACACCTTCGGCAATGCGAATGCGACGCCGGCTAGGACCTTCTCCGTTGCTTCAGGCGGTGGCGGTAATGGCGGCGGGGGAGGTGGTGGCGGTGGCGGCGCTCTGCCGTGCAACGTTGCAGAAATTGAGAAGGTGTTCAAGGGCAGTAGCGCCATCGCAACCTTCGACGAGGAGTGCGTGCCAGACATAGTGAAAGTAACAATCCACGCCGCACTAACCCACTACTACACCACCATATCGGTGGAGACCTACAAGACCAAGCCTGCATGGACAGCATTCCCGGAGCCCGCAAGGGAGGTGTACAGGTACTTCAGGATAGAGTATAAAAAGCCGGATACATACATCGAAAAGGCTGAGGTGGTGTTCAGGGTGAGCAAAGCCTGGCTCAAGGAGGAGAACATCAACCCATCGACGGTGGTCATGCTCAGGTACGCGAAGCGCTGGGAGGAACTCGAGACACAGCCTCTGGGTGAGGATGAGGGCTTCTTCATATACAAAGCCGCTACCCCCGAGTTTTCCTACTTCGCTGTTGCCGGCGAGAAGGGATCGGGATTCAGAGTCAAGGAGGAGGTAAAAGATATTGAGGGCCTGGCGCAGATTATGAGCCTCCTGACAAAGAATGAGACAGTGGAAAAGACATCAGAAGAAGGCAAAGAAGATAAAGAGGAGACGTCTGGAGAGGAGATGAACGCTACTGGGGAAGCAGGACCCATGGAGGAGAATGTTTCAGAAGCTGAGCAGGAGGCAGGAAGGGGTATCTGCGGTCCGACATCTGTGCTCCTCCTGAGTCTGCTTTCTGTATTCCTGGTGAGAAGGGTCACTACTCGCCCCTACCGCTGAGCACAGATTTTATCTTGTCTGTGCTGGAGTTTCTCAACCTCCTTATTTTAACCTTTATTCCCTCCTCAAGCCTCTCCACTTCCTCCACAATAAAAAGAACCCCCTGTCTGCGCAGGTAGGTGAGAAATTCCTCCAGCTCCGCCCTGCATTCGAAGCTCAGCTCATAGTCCTCGGTGAGAATCTCCCCCTGCTTTACCTTTCTGATACTCTCCACCATGGGCAGGAGTATGCTCTTCCCCAGCCTCAGTGCGCGCTCCTCCAGCAGGGCATCACTCTCATCCCACTCCACAGCCTGAAAACCCTCGCGTATAATTCGCGAAAAGAAAAACTCCCTGCCGTACTCATAGGGGAAGTGGAAGGCGTACGCCAGGTCGGAGGCATTGGTATGTGAGGGTGTGTACTTTATGGGTGGATGCCTCATCTCCGGGTCCTTAATAACCACGCCCTCCCTGCCCTCAGCGGCAAGCTCTCTGGTTATTCTGAAGATCTCACTCGTGGCCCTGTCTTTATCGAAAATCCCCAAGAGCCTTACGTGCCTGAGGTCATACTCCTCAATTAAGGAGTTTCTCTCAAGTACGGGCATGCTCTCATTGCTTTCCCTGTGGCGGACGTCAAAGATAAAAAAACCGAAATCTCCTGCCTCCGGATAGCTGTGAACCACATATGGGTTCTTTTCACCCACCACCTCACCACACAGCATCAGCGATGGGTTCTCCTCGAGGAAGCGCACAGCACCCTCGCTCTTGCGGAGCTTGCTTGTGGTGTAGGGGCACACATAGCCCCCACGGGTGAGGGCAAGAAGCTTTCCCTCCACCAGGGCGAGGCGCACATTGTAGCCGTTCATCTTCTCCTCCACAGCAATACTGGAGGAGAAGTGCTTCTTCAGCAGAGGTTCGAGGTAGAAGGCGCGCTTGATCTTCGGGAACCCGCGGACAACACCTGGCTCTTCGCCGAGGAATACGGCGGTACCCCGCTCTATCCCAGCCAGGTCCTTCTTAAACACCAGATACTCCGGCTGGAAATCCCGCACCTGCTGGATGGAATGCCTGTCCAGTGCGCCCTTCAGACGCCACTCAGCCAAGCCAAGTTTCTCGGCTATCTCCGCAATTCTCATTCTGTTTCCTTCATACAAGAAGCTTCATCAGGTCCGTCTTCGTCACTATGCCAGCAAGGTTGTCACCGGCGTCGACTATGGGGATGCCTGAGAAACCCCGCTCCAGCATGAGTTTTGAGGTCTCACCCACGGTTGAATCGCTGCTCAGCGTCACCACCGCCTGGGTCATGACATCCTCAACTATCATGTTGCGCACCCTGTTGACCTGCTTGCTGTCAGCGGCGCTCTTGAAGGCCCCCAGTGCTCTGCCGAGCTGCCTCTCCGTTAAAATCCCTACGATATTTCCCTCCTCAATCACCACCAGGCGGGAGATGCCGTTGTCCAGCATCAATCTGCGCGCGTGAATTGCTCTATCTTCTGGAGAGATTGTAATAACCCGCCTTGTCATGACCTTTTCAACCTTCTCCTCGCTATCCTGCAGAGGTTTAAGCAGGTCGGTGGTGGTAACTATTCCCACCAGCTCGCCGTCGTTCACCACCGGCAGGCTCTTTATCCTGTGACTGAGCATCAGCCTGGCAGCCTCACTCACATCGGCATCCTTACCCACGGTTATTACACCCCTGCTCATAGCCGTGGACACATGCAGGCTGCTGGGCAGCTTATTTGCATACTTGGAAGAGCCCATAACCTCCAGTATATCCTTGTCGGTAACTATTCCCACTATCTTACCCTCATTTACAACCACAAGTCTGGAAATCCGGTGCTTCTCCATAATTCCGAGGGCGTCAGAAAGCTTTCTGTCCTTATCTATCGTCACAACCTCAGGTGTCATAAGCTGCTCTGTTTTCATCCTATTCACCTCTCAACCATTGCCTTGAGGACATCGCGTTTTGTTACAATTCCCTGAAGCTCAAAGTTCTCATTGACAACTGGAAGCGAAGATATGCGATGCTTCAGCATCCGGCCAGCGGCGATGGCGGAATCCTCCGTCTCACTGGCTGTTATAAGCTCACTGCTCATTACGTCGCCTGCGGTTACAAAAGGCAGAGTTTTGATGTACCTGTACCTCGGGCGCGAAGCCTGTGCAGGCTTTCTTACGTAGAGCACACGCTTTGCCTTTATACCGAGCACCGGATCCTCCAGCTCGAGCAGGCTCAGGTCGGTTGCTGTGACTATGCCCACGGGAGTTGCGCCGTCGGTTATTATAACTCTGCTTATACCGTTTTCAACCATGAGTTCCACCAGATGGGAAATAGTGTGATTTCTGTTTGCGGTTATAACCTCCCGTGTCATCAGCTCTGCGGTTTTAAATATACCCTCCATGTTCTCCTCATATGCGCGTAGCAGGTCCGTGGTGGTCACTATGCCAACAAGCTCTCCGTCCTCAACCACGGGTATTGAGGATATGCCTTTGTCCATCATCAGCCTCGCGGCCTCTGCCACCTCTGCACTTGGCGGAAGGGTTATCAGCCCTCGCGTCATCACGCGGGAGCTTGCCACCTTGTCTATTGGTCTCCTTCTCCAGGGTGCGCGCCCCTCGCCGAGACGGCGTGCCATGTCCTTCTGAGTTATTATCCCCACAGGTTTGCCGCTCTCCAGTATAACGATGCGTGAGATTTCATTTTTTATCATCAATTTGCGGATATGGTCCAGTGTGGCATCTGCTTCTGCGGCTATAACCGGAGAACTCATGTACTTCTCCAGCCTCATTTCTGCTCCCCCCTTAACCTATAAGTGCCCTCACCAAGTCGCGTTCTGTAATTATACCCAGAAGCCGGCTGTCCTCGACCACGCAGACGGTACCAACGCCGGTCTCTTCTATCATCCTCGCAACATCGCCCAGGTCCACATCGGGGGTTACAGTGGGCACATCTCTGCTCATTATCTCAGAGACACGGGTTTTGAGCACTTCATCAAGGCGATTCTTAACAATCTTCTCAAAGATGTGGTTTCTGCCTATGAACTCTATTATCATCCTAGTTGTGAGAAGTCCCTCAAGGAAGCCCTGACTCACCACCGGCAGGCGGCGGAAGCTGTTCCTCACCATTATCTTTGCGGCATCTCCCAGTGTGGTACCCTTGGTGGTGGTTATTACCTTATGCGTCATGTACTCTTCGACTGTCTTACCGGTCTTCTTCTCAGCCATGAGATAGACAAAGTCGCGCTCTGTAACTATGCCTGTCACGCGCTCCTCGTCGTCCACCACCACAACGCCCCCTATCTTTGAGTTGGATATCTCCCTCAGGGCATCGTCAATACTCGCGCTGGTTGGGAGCGTTACCACATCGGTCACCATGATTTCATGAATTGATTCGTTTATAGCAGCCAGAAAGTTTCCTCCATACTTCTCGCTTATTAAACGGGTTTTCTCATTTCCACCCAGCAAATCAATTATGTCGCTTGAGCCTATAATTCCTATCAACTTCTTTGTTCCAGGGTCCGCAACCGGCAACCTGCGAAAGCGATACTTTGTCATGGTTTCTGCGGCGCCCTTTATTGTCATTGTAGGCGGGACGGTAACCACATCCTTTGTGGCTATGTTCATTATTGTGCCTGATTTGTTTGATATATGGCTCTGGAAATCCAGCGAACCCCTGTCCCTTGCCTGACTTATGGTGTACTTCTCCTTCCTCTTCACGTCCACATGCTCATTCTGCATTCCATACCTCCTGAAGCTGACTGTATAAATATGAAAAAAGCGGGTTGCATCCTCCCTTGGCAAGTAGCTTCACATAAGTAAATCTTGCGACCCCAGCCATTGATTAATATCTGTCCTTACGTGGTTAATAAACCTTTGGAGCATTCTCAGCCCATGCCCAAATACCGGGTTGGGGGATGGGCACAATTTTTAAAACCCCTGCGTAGGTTATGCTTCTCTTCTTTTATGTACCGCCAGCACGAAGACCGGTTTGAGCTGGTGTAAGCCTGCTGTGAGAGCCGGGGCAAGCTGGCGGGGACACGGCGCGTATGGGCCCCTCCCCGAGGGTGCAGAGTAAGCAGGCGATGAGGGTGAGGCCAACCACGCGCTAGACAGGGCTCGTCAGAGAAATCCCTTTCTCTGCAAAGAGGGTCCCCGGGTGAGCTCAGGCATTAGCCAGCGATGAGCTCCGGGAGTTAGAGAGCAGGGTACATGACGGGCCTGAAAAAGTAACATGCTGATTCTGAGATTCCAAGAGATAAAGATATGATAGCGAGCTTTGTGGTCACCTTCAGAGAGGCTCTTGAAGCCGCGCTGATAATTGGGAGCTTCAAAACAAGGTGGATGTCTCCCTGGGCAGAAGCTCCGCATGGGGCATTACTGCGCTGGCATTTAAGCGGTATTCAGGGAGGGCGTTGAGACGGTGCTATTCCTCGGTGCAATAGCGGTAAAGGAGCCCCTGAGCACCGCAGCCGGGCTGATAGCAGGCATCAGTGCGGTGGGTGTTCTCAGCCTTGCAATATACCAGCATTCTACTTGTTGTCTTTGCCTCCGGTTTGGTTGCATACGGTGTCCATGAGATGAACGAGGCAGGGATAATCCCGCCGGTAATTGAGCATGTGTGGGACATCAACCCCCCGGTTAACAGTGACGGCACCTATCCGGCGCTGCATGAGAAGGGACTCATCGGCAGCATGCTAAAGTCGCTAATCGGATACAACGGCAACCCCTCTCTTACAGAGGTTCTCGCCTACCTGGGCTACTGGTTTGTGGTGGGTTATTACCTGACAAAGAACTTCAGAGAATCCAGGCAGGCAGCAGGTGCAAAGCCAGAGATTCTCTAGTTTTCTTTTTCCTCTGACAACCTCAGTAACTGTTATATATGTACCAGCTGAACTCCTTTTAAATAAGGCCCATAGTTCCCCGAGAGGTAGATAAAAATGGATCTAGAGAGGTTGTCCTCTTTTTGCAGCAGCTTGTTGGCAAGTTCAACCTTTAGGTGACGGGGATGAACGAAGCTGAGGAGCTAAGGCTGGTGGTCTTCAAACTGGACGATGGGGAGTACGCCGTGGATGTTTCTCAGGTAAGGGAGATAATAGAGCTCAGACGCATAACAAAACTACCTCGCGCGCCTGAGTTTGTTGAGGGGATTATAAATCTGCGCGGACAGCTCACAACGGTGCTGGACCTGAGAAGGCTGTTCAACCTGCCAGAGGGCGACACCACCAACGCGAGAATTGTGGTACTCGACCAGGAGGGGCCAGCCGGTATAATTGTGGACGCTGTTACTGAGGTGCTCAGCCTTACAAAGGAGGAGATTGATAAACCAGATAGAGTTTTTGGAATAGACGCAAGTTTCATAGTGGGCGTGGGCAAGCGCGATGACAGGCTTATCATCATACTCGAGTTGAGCAGGATTCTCAGCCCGGAAGAGATGGGGCGCATTGCAAAGGTTAGAGAGGAGGTGAAGGAGTGAGCCTTAGGGTTTTAATAGCAGACGATGCAGCTTTTATGCGGAATATGCTGAAGAAGATACTAAAACAGGCCGGATATGAGGTGGTAGGCGAGGCGAGCAGCGGTGTGGAGGCCGTGGAGAAGTACAAGGAGGTAAGGCCGGATATCATGACGATGGACATAGTAATGCCAGAGAAAGACGGCATAGAGGCGGTAAAGGAGATAATAGACTATGACCCGAATGCCAGGATAATTATATGCAGTGCGCTGGGGCAGCAGTCCATGATTATTGAGGCAATTCAGGCAGGTGCCAAGGATTACATCATAAAGCCTTTTCAACCCGGCAAGCTGGTCGAAAGCATAAAGAAGGTGGTCCACAGAACGAGTTAGACCAAAATGTTGAGGCCTAAAGTGAGCTGAAGAAGGGGTACAGAACCTTCAGTACTTCCTGCCCACCGGAAACAACCAGCGCATATCTAAGCAGCCTTCCGGTGAGGGTGGCAGTTACAAAACTTGTTATCCTCATGCGCGCAGCACCAGAGACAAGAGCTATGGCATCGTAGGGTAAAGGGGCCAGGGCAAAGAGGAATACGGCATACGCACCATGATGCTCAAACCATCTTCTGGCCTTTTCCCCTTTTTCCTTCATTTTGCTCTCCAAGCCGGAGATTTTAATGATACCGTAACCTATACTGTAGGTGAGCATACCCCCCAGCGTTGCGCCGATGGTTGCCAGTACCACCGTCGCCAGTGGGGATGCGCCCAGTGAGACCATGGTAAGGGCAAAGACTTCCACAGGTACTGGTAGGGGAGAGGAACCAATAAGAATCACAATGAATAAACCGAGCATTCCATAGCTCTCTACAAAGCTCTGACCCCAGAGGAGTAAAGATTCAAACACGTCAGCACCTTATCTGTGCATATTTTCAAGTATCCTCCTAACCTTTAAGACTATGTCCTGCGGATTTCTGCCAAGAAGCCTTATCATTGGCTCCTTTCCCACGGCTCCTTCGTCGTAAATGGCATCTGGAACCCCTCCGTACTCTTCTATCGCCCTCCTGGTTCCCCACTCCATGCTGCTGACGCCAGAGGGTTCCTCCTCCCTTGAGAAGCTGGCCACCTTTAGCTCAGAGTTTTTCACAGCCCTCAGCGTCTCTAGGGAATACCTGATGTTCATCGCCGACCTTGTGCTCCTGTCTCTTTGCGAAGCTGCGAGCAGCACCCTTGAGACGTGTTGCGAAGCTGTGAAACCGATGCAACCTGCGATAACAGCCTTGCCTGCAGCATTTACTATCCTCCCCCTGATTCCGGCTACATCCCCTGCATCCCTCGGGTGTGGAAGGGAGTAAACAAAATTTATTCCCACCTCGGGTATCAATCTGTGGAAACCCGGAAGATTCACAACCTCCTCCACTGCCGCCTCTAAATCAGTGAGCACCGCATATCTCTCTGCCTCCCTCTCCAGACTTACAACCTGATTCAGAACCTTGGCACCCTTGCCCGGAGAGTAGGCATCCTCTATCGCATCTGCAATGTACTCCTTTGCCTTCTTTACAGCCTCCTTCAATTCGAACTCCATTGCAAGGTACGCAGCGATGGCTGAGGAATATGTGCAGCCTGTGCCGTGGTACCTGCCCTCATGGTAATGCGCGGAGAACTCGTAAAATTCCCCCTCATGGTAAAGCACGTCTATACCCTTCAGATGTCCGCCTTTTACCAGCACCGCCTTTGCATTTTCTGCTATTGCTAAAGCCGCATCTTTTGCATCCTCAAGGGTGCCGATTTTTATCCCAGAAAGCACCTCTGCCTCTTGTATGTTGGGAGTGACCAGCTTTGCTTTGGGCAGGAGGTACCTTTTAAGAGCTTCAACCGCACTGCTCTCCTGCAGTCTGTCGCCGGAGGTAGCCACCATCACGGGGTCGACAACAAGAGGGTAATCGCCCATATTTTCTGCCACAAGCTTGATCATCTCCTCTGTGGCGAGCATCCCCGTCTTCGCAGCTTTTATCTCGAAGTCTCTGTGCACAGCTTCCAGCTGCCTTTTAACAAAGCTCAGCGGAAGATTAAAAACGTCCTCGACGCGCTGCGTATTTTGTGCAGTTACAGAGGTTATAACACTGACACCATGTACCCCAAGGGCGGTGAAGGTTTTGGTGTCCGCCTGAATCCCTGCTCCGCCGCCGCTATCTGATCCAGCGATTGTTAGACATGTGATATTTTTCATATCTACACCCTACTAACAGTTGTATTTTTAATTATTAAAACAATATTGTAAAATTTCAACATTGTTTTATATCATAAAAGATTATTGTAAAGGACGGAAAAGTTTATATATTATTAAACATATACATTCTAGAATATACTAGAGGTGATGAGAATGAAAGAGCTATTTTTACGGAGGAAACCGAAAGAGATCCTATTTTATCTGAAAAATAGAAATTCGGCGAATATATCGGAGATAGCATCTGAAACGAACTCGACATATGCACATTCATTTAATTTAATTAGAGAACTTGAAAAGATTGGGGTGGTGGTGACGACAAAAAGGGGAAGGTCGAAGATTGTCACCCTGACAGAAAAGGGGAGGGAACTTGCCTCTCTGCTGGAGGAATTCACAGAGCTGCTGAGGGGTGGTAAGCCAGTGCATGGGGACAGAAAAACGACAACTAAAAAGATATCCACCAGTGCCTATGAAAGATTGGCTAGATATCATGAAAAATTAGAAAAAATCTCTGAAAGTATTGAAAAAGGGAATATTGGCTCGCAAAAATCAAAAATTAAAAGAATTGCCGGGAGATATCGGTATCTTATAAAGAAGATGAGGCCCAGAGATGAGAGAGGAAAAAGACTTAGGGAGGCATCACTAAGAGAAATAGACAGAATTTTAGAAAATTTGTCATAATTTGCCAAGGGAAAGCTATATATCTGCAATATTTAAAAAATAAAATTATGGGTAGAGTAAAGAAGAATGGTAATGGGGAATATATAAAAAAGGCCGCTATATATGTAAGGGTTTCCACCGAGGACCAGGCGAAGGAAGGTTTCTCACTTGATGCACAGCTTGAGAGGCTGCGCAGCTACTGCTCTGCAAGAGGATGGAAGGTCTACAGAGAGTACGTGGATGACGGGTACTCGGGCAGGTATGTCAACAGGCCTGCATATCAAAGGATGCTTGAGGAGATGGACAGCTGGGATGTGCTTCTTGTATTAAAAATGGATAGGATTCACAGGAATTCAAGAAATTTCATGGAGATGATGGAACTTCTTAAAGAAAAAAATAGAGAATTTGTAAGCATGACTGAAAGCCTGGACACCAGCACGGCGATGGGGCGATTTGTAATGGACATTATACAGCGCATCGCTCAGCTGGAGAGTGAGCAGATTGGCGAGCGCGTATATACCGGAATGGAGCAGAAGGCAAAAACACCAGCGGAGCAACTAGATGGAGGAAGGCATCCCTATCTCGGATTTGCCCATCCTTATGGTTACAACTATTCAGAGGGCAGCCTGATAGTCAACCCGGAGGAGGCGAGATATGTTAGGCTGATTTTCCAGGAATATGTCAGAGGAAAGACCCTCGATGAGATCTGCAGTCTACTCAATGGGCTGGGGATTCCCACAAAGAAAGGAAAAAAATGGGCAAAATATACCATTTCGAGGATTTTAAAGAATCCAATTTATGCAGGGTACCTTGAATGGAATGGAATTATTAAAAAGAATAAACATGAGCCAATTATAGACAGAGAAACCTTCAATAAAGTCCAGAAGATAATTGAGAGCAGGGGCGGCATTCCCGTATATATAACTTAACCTGGTCCCGGTAAACGACGGTAGTCCGTTGTTTACGCATATATAAAAAATGAAGCCTTTACAAAATACGAAAGATAGTTGTCGGTTATTTTGTGGGTTTAGCTGAAGTTTTCAAGGTGGCGTGGTCCCGGAAGACCGCGTGATTTGCCCTGAGAGCGATTTTCTCACCCTTGGAATGGGTAATACCTTAGGAAACACACTGCGATTAAAAATTTTTACTTTGTTATGGCAATCGGTGACTTTATGGGTATGGGCCTCTGCTGAAGGAAGAGCTGGTTCGATATCTTCTGGGCGATGGCTTATCACCTGGGACACAACGTGCCGGGAGAGTTTACGCGCAGGATTACAACAATATTTGCAAAGTGAAACAATTTTTGTAAAAGTGTTCTTCAAATATCTATCTTAAATAATATATTTTTTACAATATATGTTTTAAACTTTGACAGGGCAGCATTTTACAATAATGTTTACAATTTGATAGATAAATGCGGCTCATACAGGTAACAAAAAACTATTGCCTTGGTAAAGATGAAGGATTTACAAACTATGCCGGGGTAGCCTAGCCCGGAAAGGCGCCAGACTCGAGATCTGGTGCTCGTAAGAGCTCAGGGGTTCAAATCCCTTCCCCGGCGTAATTTTGAAACATCGGAGGATAAATAGCGGTATTGGAGTGCAGCGAAAATACCGCAATCTGACGATCAAACTTTCTGAAGTTTGGTTCGGAATCCCTTCCCCGGCGTAAACACGATTATATTCTCTTTTTTCGTTTCAAATCTCGAAAGATAAACATTATAATGGTTTTAAAGTCCTTCTTGTATCAACACTACATAATAAGCCAGGGATGGGGGCTTAATTGAATATAAGAAATATGAGCATAAGGTGGAAAATCGGTTGCATACTGATTTTAATGTTTCTACTTGCAGTTGTAAATGTTGCAGGGGTTCTTATGTTCATTCAGACCCAGAAGGACGACGGCAATGTGATAAACGTTGCCGGGGCCCAGAGGATGCTTTCTCAGAAGATGACAAAAGAGGCGTTTATGATTGCTACGATGGAAATGAACAACCGTGATGCCCTGGAAGAAACCGCCTCACGGTTCGATAGGTCCCTAAACGCTCTTATAGATGGTAATGATGACATGAGAATACCTCCTGCACCCGATAAGGTCAGAGAGCAGCTACTTATAGTAAGGGGGATATGGGATGATTTTTACCCCAGAATCAAAATCATAGAAAGTGCCCCCAGGGATAGTAAAGAATTCCAGTCTGCACTCACGTATATCCATGACAACAATATAAAACTCCTTACTGAGATGAACAAGGCGGTGAAGCTATACCAGGAAGTGTTTGAGGAAAAGATATCAAAGCTGAAGGCATTTCTCGCTGGCATACTGCTTATGAATCTTCTCGCCATAGGCATAGCGTGGGTTTTAATAGGCAAGACAATAATCGACCCTATTGGTTCACTTAAGAATGCTGCCAAACAGGTTGCCTCTGGAAATCTGGAACAGAAAATCAGCAAACCAAAATTCGGTGATGAGATAGGGGAGCTAACCATTGCTATGAGGGAGATGGTAGCTGGCATAAGACACGCCCTTCGCGAGGGCGAGCAAAAACTTGTTAATGGCATGGGCGAGCCCCTTAGGGTTATCGACAGAGAATTTAATGTTATAATGCAGAACCAGGCGATGATGAATCTCACCGGTGTAAAAGAGGGGCAGAAAATAGAGTGCTACGGGCAGAAAGGACCTGGTTGTGAGACTGAGATATCCACCTTAAATAGGGTCCTTCAAGGTGAAAAAATGCTTACAGTTGAGTTAGAAAAGACCACATCGGATGGCAGGGTAATTCCCACCATAGTAACCGCAACACCATATAGGGATGTCAAAGGCAACATAATAGGCGTTATCGAGTTCTTTAAGGACATAAGTGAGGTCAAGGCCAAGGAAAAGGAGATGCTTGCAAGCAAGGAATACCTTGAGGCACAGGTAAATCGTATTCTGCCGGCGGTGGAGGCCATTGCAAGAGGCGATTTAACCCATCCAGAGCTTGAGATTGTCAAAGATGATGCCATAAATAAAATCGCTTCGGCGGTTAACAAGGCTAGCAGAAATCTCAAAAAAATGATGTTTAGGCTGAAGAAAGCAGCATCAAAACTTGCGTCCACTTCAGAGGAACTTGCGGCTTCCTCCCAGGAGATGAATGCCACCACAACACAGATTTCTGACACTGTACAGCAAATCGCACTGGGGGCTCAGGATACCTCCTCTCAGGTACACAAGGGCTCTCAGGAGGTAAAGAAACTGTCTGATATTATAAACGAAGTGGCAGAAAGCGCAGGCATCGCCGCTGAAATCGCCAAAAAAGCTGAAGAGTCTGCAAAAGAGGGTGGCAGGTCTGCCGAGGCAGCCGCGCGTAAGATGAAATCAATCCTGGAAGTAACAGAGGATACTTCAGGTAAGGTCAAAGAACTGGGCAGCAGATCAAAGGAAATCTCAAATATTGTGGAGGTCATCTCGAGTATAGCGGAGCAGACGAATCTGCTTGCGCTGAATGCGGCGATTGAGGCGGCGCGTGCTGGGGAGCATGGTAAGGGTTTTGCAGTGGTTGCTGAGGAGGTGAGAAAGCTGGCGGAGGACTCCTCCAAGGCTGCTGAGAAGATTGGTGACTTGATTAAGGAAATCCAGGCTGAAATCGATATGGCCGTGGAGGGAATGGAGAGGGGTACAATAGAGGTGTCTGAAGGCAGTGAGGTTGTCAATAATGCCCTGGAGGCTCTAAGCGGAATAGTGGCGTCTGTCTCAGAAGCCACCACCCGGATGCTAGAGATAACCGAAGCGGCCCAGGAACAGAAAGAGATTTCCGGCGAAATAGTAGATATAATCAGTCAGGTGGCATCGGTTGCAGAAGAAGCCGCATCAGGTGCTGAAGGAGCTTCAGCCGCAACGGAGGAGCAGACCGCAAGCATGGAAGAGCTCGCCGCCTCAGCCCAGGAGTTGGCCCGTCTGGCAAACGACCTTCAGGGAATTGTGAATTCCTTTAAAATGAACGGTGCAGGGCGCGAAGAAGTTGAGGCTGAAGCCCAGCTCCCTGCCCATGTGGCTTAATCCCGCACGCTGGGTTATCATGGCGGGTTCCGACTCTAACCTTCAAACTTCTCCTTCTCCCTGTCGATTATAATTGCAGCTTTAATATCAGAAGGAGGCATTTTGAGAGATACTAGGCCGTGGATAGTGAGATATAAGCTCTTAGCAGTAACATCCTACTCCATTACATCAGGGAAGCCGTGACAATTTGTACATGTGTCCTGGACGTCGTGGCACTCTCTGCAGAATTCTTTGTGTCCTTCAAACAGCGTAAAACCCAGCTCATGCACTCCCGCGCGGATGTCATCAAGGGTCTGAGCTTCATGGCACTGGTCACATCTGCCCTCGCCGTGTAGCACTTCGCTGGCAGATGTCTCTGGTGGCTGGGTTTGTGCTGATATTGGCGCTTTTGTGGAAGGTGATGAAGCTGTCTCTGTATTCACTCCAGCGCTCGTACAGCCAACAAGCAGCACAAAGAACGTAAAACCAACGATGGCTATAAGCCTGTTCATCTCCAATCCTGGCAAACTCAAATCCCCCTCGCCAGGTCTAAGAGCACCGCCCTCGGGTCCTTTGCCTTTACCACGCCGCTGGCGAGGAGCACTCCCTCTGCGCCCAGCTCAATCGCCGCACGAACGTCCTCGCCGGAGCTTATCCCGGCGCCGCAGAGCACCGCAGTGTCCTTGCTGATGTCCTTCACCGCCTCCACGCTGCGCTGCACCACCTCCGGCTCGGCTTTTGAAACAGGTATGCCGGTGCCTATTAAGTCGGGAGGCTCCACCGCTATGCAGCTCGGCGCGAGCTCAGCGCAGGCTTTGCTTGTTGCGATGTTGTTGGTGCACACGACGGTATAGAGGTCGAGCTCTTTTGCACGTGTAACTATAGCATCTATATCCGCAAGCTGCATGCGGTGCTCGCTGTGATTGACCAGCGTTCCCACAGCGCCGGCTTCCCTGACCGCCTCCAGCACCGCATAACCCGTATGCGACCCTGGTGAGAAAGCCTCCACATGCTGCGCCAGCACAGGTATATCAACCTCTCTGGCGACTAGAGCTAAATCCACCTGCTGCGGGCAGTAGGCCATGCTGACCCCCGTCTCCTCGGCAACGCTCTCGCATAGCCTCGCCAGCTCTACATCGCGAGCTCCCATACTCTCGCTGTATGCCTTCACATTGAGCATTATCACTGGCGTTTTTATCCTCATTCGCTTATCACCTCAAGCATCAAAGCACACCCCTCCTTAGCTACTCCACATCATCAAACCGCTCCTTCAGGCGCTTGAGCACACCTGGCAGAGTGGTGTATTCCATGTCCTCTAAAGGCAGGCGGTGGGGCTCAAAGGGACCGTGGCGGCGCATATATTCGGCGACCTCCATTGCTTTCCTGCGGGTGTAGTCAAAGCCGGGGTCGTCGAAGAGGTCCACAGGTCCAATAAGCCTGCCGTTAGCCACCTGGAAACCGGCAGCTATAACCCTTGGTGGGCCGTCAAAGCGGGTGCACCTCGCATCTTTAAAGCTCACGGGCATTATCGGTCCATTATGCGAGCCCCGCATCCATCCGCTTACAAGGTGGGGGAAGGCAAATGGCTCAAGAACCTCGCCCAGCGCAGGCAGACCCGACTGGGACCTTACCAGGGCAACGGGGTCGTCCTTGCCGACGTACTCGCCTGCGATCTGATACAGCTTCTCTGTGCTCACAACCCCCACTGCTTCATCCTTATCTATGCTGTGCCCCTCCTTGGGGTAAACCCGCTTAATCACATACCGCGACTTGGCGCCGATAAGCGCAAGAAGGTCGTACATCTCCTCTGGGGTGCTGAGTATCACGCGCCGGTGCTCCATAATATCCCACACCTCAAACCGGAAGCCCATGTGACAGCTTGGGTCTATGACAAGGCCTGCGGTGTTGAAGGGGTCAGCGAAGATTTTAAACATGGGCAGATTGAAGGCCCCTGGTTCCGTCTTATCCATCATGAAAGCCACGAGGGGGTCCGACCTGCGTTCCTTAAATTCCAGCTCAGCGACACCCGGGCCCATCCCTCGAATATTGCCAGAGAAGGCATCGCTCAGCAGATCCTGACCGGCGCCGTAGAGCTTGAGCTCCTTGGCGCGGGCAGTGGCTGTCTCAAAGGTGCGCCAGGCCAGGCCGTGCACCTCCTCATTGTCCACACCGCGGCGATGGCTCATCACAAGCTCAAGGTCATCGCCGGCGCTCATCACGTGATAATCCACTATAACACCCGTTTCCTTGCCCTCTTTCAGAACCTTATCGGCTTCCTGCTTCAGCTCTTCGTGCACAGCAACGTGCCCGGGATAGCCACCCACATCTGCCTTAATCAGGCTTACAGTAACCTTGCTCATCCTTCTCACCTCTACTTCTTTCCTCCAAAGTATATCCTCTGTCCGGCGGCGTTACGCCAGTATCTTCCAAACTCGGTTGACTTTCTGAGCTCCTTGTCCCTGAAGGTTGGACCTTCCTTGCATACGCGCAGGCCTATGTCGTCAATCACACATTGCCCGCAGATTCCAATGCCGCACTTAAAGTACCTGTGCAGAGAGGCCTGCGTTGGAATACCCTTTTCCTGGGTTATTTCCAGCACCTTGGCCATCATTATCTCAGGACCGCAGGTAAAGCACTGGTCGAAGGTCTCCTCCTCCAGAAGTTCGCGCAGCACGTCGGTGGTAAAGCCCTTCCTGCCGGCGCTCCCGTCGTCGGTGGAGATAAACACCCTGCCGCCAGCCTTCTGGATGCGCTCCACAAACAGAAGCTCACTCCTGGTAATCGACCCGATTATCGCCGTAACCTCCTTTCCATCACCAAGCGCCTCTTCGGCGAGCGGTGCCAGAGGTGCAACTCCAACGCCACCGCCCACAAGCAGAAGCTTATCACCGTAAACCTTAAAGCCCCGTCCCATTGGCCCGCGTATCCCCAGCAGGTCGCCAACGCTGAGCTCGAAGAGTCTGCGGGTGAAGTCACCCAGGCGGAGCACAGTTATACCCAGGTCTCCCCGGGTGTAGGAGACGCTCATGGGCTTCTCATCCACGCCCGGGAGCCAGACCATCACAAACTGTCCCGGAATCGCGCTCACATCGAGGTCTAGTATAAAGGTCTTTATACGCTTTGTCTCCTTGATTATCTTCTTTATCCTGGTAACCTGCATCTCGTGCATATCAACTACCTCAGGGCAAGCCCTACTATATCATCAATGCTGCTGTACTCATTCTCCTCCAGATACTCCTTAATCTCCTGAGAAACCTTTTTAAAGATGGTTATGCCGCGGTAGAGTACGCCGGTACCTATCTGCACCGCCTTAGCACCAGCCAGGAAGAACTCCACCGCATCCTCGCCGGTGGTAATGCCACCGCATCCTATTACTGGAATTTCAACCTCCCGTGCTATCTCATACACGCAGCGCAGGGCAATGGGTTTGATGCATGCTCCGGAGAGTCCACCCACCTCGTTGCCCAGCACAGGTTTGGCTGTGATTATGTCTATCTTCATGGCGCGGAGCGAGCCTATTGCGGTTATGCCGTCGGCGCCAGCATCCTCGCATGCTTTTGCTATTGCCACGATATCACCCGCGCCGGCGGTGAGTTTTGCAAACACAGGCAAGCTCACCCGCTTCTTTACCTCCTTCACCACCTCATGGCTGAGCTCCTCGCTGTAGCCGAAAAATGCGCCCGCCTTGCCCACATTGGGATAGGAGATATTCAGCTCAATGGCGTCGACACCATAGCGCTGGAGGGTCTCCGCGACGGCGGCATATTCGCTGAAGTTAAAGCCATAGACGCTCCCTATCACCGGTACGCCCCCCTCCTTGGCCACGCGTATCTCCTCCTCGAATTCCTCATAGCCGGGGTTCGCCAGACCAATGGCGCTTATCAACCCGCCATTTATCTCGACTACGGTTGGATTCCTGTGGCCCTCTCTGGGCGTAAGCCCTATCGACTTTGTTACTATTGCCCCCGCGCCTCCGCTCAGCGCAACGCGCTTGAGCGCAGCCCCGCTTGTACCCAGGATGCCCGAGGCAAGCATTGTGGGGTTTCTAAGCCTTATCCCGCAGAGCTCAACCTCTAGCATTGCTCGCCTACTCCATGGCTTTGCCTATGTAGCTTGCCAGGTCAACCATGCGGTTGCTGAAGCCCCACTCGTTGTCATACCAGGTCAGGACCTTTGCAAAGTTGCCCTCTATAACCTTTGTGAGCAGCCCATCAACTATCGAAGAGTGAGGGTTGCCTATTATGTCGCTAGACACCAGGGGGAGCTCTGAATACTGAAGAATCCCGCGAAGCTCTCCCTCAGCGGCGCTCTTAAGCGCACTGTTTATATCCTCGCGGGTAACCTCGCCCTCAAGCTCTACAGTTAAATCGGTGATGCTACCGTCAGCCACAGGCACGCGCAGCGACATGCCGTCCAGCCTGCCTGCAAGCTCGGGCAGCACCAGGCCAATCGCCTTTGCAGCGCCAGTCGTGGAGGGCACGATGTTTATCGCAGCCGCCCTGGCTCTTCGCAGATCCCTGCTCTGCGCATCGAGGAGGCGCTGCGACGCAGTATAGGCATGGCAGGTGGTCATGAGTCCTCGCCTCACCCCAAAGCTATCGTGGAGCACCTTTACCACAGGCGCAAGGCTGTTGGTGGTGCATGAGGCGTTGGAGATTATATTATGCTTGCTGGAGTCGTAGCTTTTGTGGTTAGCCCCCATCACTATGGTTATGTCCGGATCCTTGGCCGGAGCTGAGATTATAACCTTCTTCGCCCCCGCGCTGAGATGCTTACTCGCGCCATCGCGGTCCCTGAAGAAACCCGTGCACTCGAGCACTATCTCAACTCCCAGCTCCCCCCAGGGTAGATTCGCAGGGTCGCGCTCAGAGAGCACGCGAATCTCGCGTCCATCAACAATTATGCTATTCTCGCCAGCGTCCACACTGGCCTCAAAGATGCCGTGCACCGAGTCGTACTTCAGCAGGTGTGCCAGCGTGGCGGAGTCGGTTAAATCGTTAACAGCAACAATCTCAACGTCGTCGCGGAAACCGCCATTTCGAAAGGCGGCGCGGAAGATGCACCTGCCTATCCTTCCGAAGCCATTGATTCCTACCCTGACCATGCTTCTCCTCCTTGGTGTGATGCTATTGCATTTGCATGGTTAGGATTTAAAGTTTTTCATATACCTCCCTCAAAATGTGATGGGCAAGCCCCCATCTATGCAAAAGCAATATATAACCACGCCATCGAGGATTGTATATGAGCGAGGGAGTAGGTGTATTTCTGCCAAAAAAGGACAACGTAAGCGAAGAGGAATTCTTCTTTTCTGTTTTTAAGGCTAAGGAAATCAAGAAGATAGATGGTGAGGATTATGTCATCCTCGATTCAGACGTCGGGGAGATGAGAATACCCGTAAAAAAGACCTTTGAGTATTTTATTGAGATGTTCGAAACCCTAGGCGAGGAGGATAAAGAAAAGCTTTTCAGGCTGCTCAGGGGATATGTGGAGGAGAGCATGTCTACCCTATAAACTCCGGCTCCACGTATTTTTTGAGTATCCCCTTTTCATAACCCTTCTTCAGTAACAGCCTTACAGCGCGCCTTCCATCTTCGCCGTAGTCCAGGGTGTACTCGTTGACGTACATCCTGACAAATCTTCTGTTCTTTTCCATGTCGAGTCCCCGCCCGAACTGGAGCGCATACTCCAGAGCTTCCTCCTCGTGCTCCATGGCATAGCGGATACTCTCCTTGAGGTATGAGGCTACCTTCAGCATAACCTCCTCACCCAAGTCTCGCCTTATGGCATTGCCCCCCAGAGGCAGTGGAAGCGAGGTTTCGCGGTGCCACCACTCGCCCAGGTCCACCACCTTGGCCAGGCCGAGCTCGGTATAGGTAAGCTGCCCCTCGTGGATGAGCAGTCCGGCATCCACATCACCCCTCGCCACAACCTCAGGTATGCGGTCGAAGGGTACCTCCACAGGAGAGAAGTTCTTCTCGTACAGCTTCAGGGCGAGGTAGGCGGAGGTGAGTTTTCCGGGCACAGCGATGCGTCTCCCCTCAAGGGATTCAAGCTCCCCTCTTGCGACGACGACTGGGCCGTAGTTGTCCCCCATACTCGCCCCGCAGTTGAGCAGGGCATATCGCTCTGCGAGATAGGGGTAGGCATGTATCGATATCGCCGTTACCTCATACTCGCCGAGCATGGCACGGCGGTTCAGCGTCTCTATGTCTGCCATCACATCCACGAATTCAAATTCGCTTTCTATCCTGCGAGTGGCAAGCGCATAGAACATGAAGGCATCATCCGGGTCAGGGCTGTGGGCGACTACTATTCTCATACGCGTAGCCTTGCACTTATGCTATTTATTATTTTCTCAAATTCCCTGGCTTTGACAAAGGGTGAGCCCAGGATGACCTGCTCAACGCCCAGCTCCGCAATCTCTCCTATCTTCTCCGCCACCTCTTCGGCGCTGCCGGAGAGGGTGAAGTGCTCCAGAAGAAAGCTCTCGTGCCGGGTGAGCTCATCCCAGCGTTGCTTGGTCACCAGCCTCCTCACCTCTGCCGCCTTCTCCTCAAGTCCCATATCCTCCAGGAACACCTGATTTGCTCCGCTCGCTATTACCGCCGCTGCACCCAGGAGCTCTGCGGCATTTTCCCTATCAGGTAGAACAAGCGCAGGTGCGATGCAGGCGGTGTACACCTTTCTCTTCATGTGGCGAAGAGCCCATCTTATGAACTCGGGATGGGCGTAGTTGAGTATAACACCCTCACTCCTCATGCTGGCCAGCTCTATAAGCTTTGGGCCAGAGGCTCCTATGAACACCGGCACCACGCCCTCTATGGCGGAGATGCACTTCTCGAGACGCTTTACAACGCCTCTGCTCGCTATGCATTCAACCCTCAACCCGTGTCTGTCCCCTGGAGCGATGCCTGCGATAAAGCGCTCTCCGTAGGCTTCCTTGAGCACATTAAATGCCCTTGCGATGTGGAAGCAGCGGTTGCTCATGGCAGAGAGTATAGCGGAGCCCACTGTAGCCTCACACGTGCTCTCGGCGAGAAGTGTCATTACCGGAAAGGGGTGCACCAGGGGCTTGGACTCACCCACCCAGAGGTAGTGTACACCGCCGTCCTCGGCGAGCTTCGCTCTAGCGCCGAGCTCCTCTCTGTTCAAATCGCCGTTGAAGTTTATGCCAAGCTCAGGCACAGCCAAATCTGCGCACCACCTCTTTCGCTGAGTCGCCGAAGGGAGGGCCGACAATAAACTCATCAAAACCCTGGCGGGAAAGCTCCTCCATTGCATCCAGAATCTCCTCTACGCTGCCCGTAAAGCAAAACTCCTGCACTGCGCTCTCTGGCACAAGCGAGGCGGCAAGGGCATAGTCGCGCTTAACAAGGACTCGCCTTATCCTTTCACCCACCTCTTCAATCTCCAGCATGCGGAGCACCTCCTGGGGTGAGCTTGCGATGATTGCGGCTGTGATGTGCCTGGCCCTATTCACATCATCCCCCAGAAGAAAGCCCTTCCACACCACCCTCCGCAGACTCTCAAACCTCCTCCCCGCCTTCTTTGCAGAGATCCTCACCACATCAATCGCCTGCCTGAGGTATCCGGTTGGCCCGCTGAATATGACGCCGTCGCTTACCTCGCCGGCGAGGGTGAGAAGTCTCCTGCCGCGCACCCCAAAGAGGATCTCGGGTGTTGTGACGCCCTGTATGCGCAGCCTGTAGCCGCGAAGGCACGCCTTCCTGCCCTCATAGCTCACCTCCTCGCCCCTGAATACCCTGCGCAGCACCTCTGCGGTTTCTCTGAGCACAGCCACCGCATTGTCGGGTTCTCTTCCTGTGAGCTTCATAATTTCGGGCACACCTCCCACGCCTATACCCAGGGAAAAGCGGTTTTGCGTGAGCATCTGGAGCCCTGCGGTGGCTGAGGCGATGAGTACAAGACTCCTGAGGTAGGGGGAGAGTATTCCGGAGGCTATGTCTATGTGCTGCGTTTTTGCAGCAATGGTTGCCAGGTATGTGAAAATCTCGCGGGATAGCGCATCCTCACCCACAAATATCCTCGAGTAGCCCTGTGCCTCCGCCAGCCCTGCAAGCTCTATCCCCTGCCTTACGGGCATACTCGTTGTAAGTCCCAGGGAGATTTTCATCCAACAATCCCCAAAGGGTGACATGTGAAAAGGCAGGCCTAGATTATTGTCACCCTCTTTACCCCATCAATCGCCCTTAGCTGCTTTATGAGGTCACCGGGCAGCTCCCCCTCGGTTATCACAGTAAGCCTCGGGTCGTCGACCAGGTAGGGGTCATCTGCTATTGCCTGCCTTATTGGTATCCCCCACTCTGATATCTTGGACGCGACGCTGCCTATTATCCCGGGCTTTGATGCGTCCTCCGGTGTTATTATAACAACACTGAGCCCCAGCAGCGGCGCAACATCCCTGAAGAAGGCCACACAGCTCAGATTGCTGAATATCCTGTAGAGCTTTTCCTCATTTCTTATCCTCTCGGCGGTGGCATCAACCACTCTGCGGTCTATGCCAAGCCCCCTGGCGATTTGAGTGTGGGCTATCTCAATGTTGCCCACGCAGACACGTGCATTCTCATTCACCTGAAAGCCCTTACGAAGGAGAAAAAGTGCAACTTTTTTCTGCACAGGAAATTTCCTGAAGTGCTTTTCTATTTCGCTCCACATCTGCATCTAATAAAAGTTGGTCTGGGGATTAATAAATCTATCTGTTTAAACAGGGTCACTGCTCAGCAAAACACCGCTCCCCTGAGGTACGCAAAGCTTCTGTGCCACTGTGGGGCACTTGGCCTTGAGCAGAAAAACCATCGGCTTTTTCCTGTAGTTGTCCAGGGTTTCAAAGTGTCCCTGTCCCTTGGCGATGATGAAATCAGCCCTCTCAAGCTCCCTCAGAAATTCTCCAGATACCTCCTCCAGGTTAACGCCGACCACATCGCTCCCTGAGGTTATAACCCTGCACCTCTGCGTCAGCCCCACCTGCTCGGCGTCCTCAAGGGTTGCGTCGTTGATTATTGGCCTGGACTTCACCACCGCCACAACCTCCAGGCCGCGCCTCTTGAGCTCCTCTATGAGAAGTGCATCCAGCGCAACCTCGCCGGCGTTGTCCAGCAGGTAGAGCACACGCCTGCTCCTCTTAATAAGGCTCTTTAATGTTCTGATGTGGTTGATGGCCAGCTCTTCTTCCAGCGCTCTGCTGAGCATCTCTTCACTACCCGTATCGCAGATGCCATGGTCGAGCAGATTTCCGGCCAGCGCCACCTTAACAGCTGCCTCCAGCCTGTTTTCAGCTTTTCCCACAATCTCCTCTGCCCTGGGAATAAGAGAGATGGCAAGGGTGTTGGACTGAGCCTTTAGCGCCCTGAAGGGGTCTCCACAGCCCGTGGCGCTCTTAAGCAGCCTGTGAAGCTCAGTGCCAAGCAGCGCAGGCACTGCATCCCTAGAGTACCTCTCTTCGAGGAACTCCTCCACCATCTTCATAACCTCTGCTTCTTTCTCCCTGCCCAGTCTGCACTGCCTCAGAACACGCCTGCTCTGCTCTATCAAGCACTGGTAGCACGCCTCGCCGGTGCGCATTCTACTCCTCCATATCGTAGAGCACAAGCCCTGTGAGGAGCTTTGGGTAGAAGTAGGTGGCCTTGCCGGGCATCCTTTCACCGGCCAGTGCAACCTCGCGAATCTCCTCGACGCGCGTAGGATTCAGAAAGAAGGCGGCTGTGAACTCCCCTCTATCCACCCCCGCAACCGCCTCCTCTTCGTCGATGATGTAGGCTATATCGCCCTCACCCCCGCGGAATCCCAGAATCCTTTCAAGGATGAGGGAGTGGAGCACACTCACGCTCAGCCTTCGAAGCACAGGGGGCTTCGCCTCAAGCAGCCTGTCCATCACCTCAAAATCTTTCAGGGCGAGTCCATAAAACTCATCGCGGTAGAATCCAAAATTCCTTTTATCACTATACAAAAAGCGGAAGAGCGCCTCTCCATCCCTGCCAAAGCTCTTAATGTCAAAGTACTCTTCTGCCCTGGCCAGAAACTCCTCCTTGGAAAACTCCTGTTTGATTGCACGGTGTGCAGGCAGGATTGTAACCCCCTCATCATAGAGATTGGCGAGAAACATCATGGTATAATCAAAGGGCTCTTCGCCCGAGCACCTCCCAGTGAGCCTGCGCATCTCATTGCGGTAGGCGAGGGCAGTCTCATATCTGTGATGCCCGTCAGCTATGTAAATTCTCTTTTCAAAGAATGCCCGCACAACAGCCTCTATAACCCCCTCATCGCTTATCCGCCAGAGGCGGTGCCTTCTACCTGTGCCATCACAAAAATCCACGATGGGCTCTTCAAGCTCCCCCTCGACCATCTCTGTTACCTTTGCTTCCCTATCTTCATAGAGACCATAAATCTGGCTGAAGTTCGCCTTTGTATGTCTCAGCAGGGCAAGCCGGTCTTCCTTGGGCGAGCTTAACGTCTCCTCATGGGGCAGCACCTCGCCGGCGCTGTATTCGCTTAGCTTCACCAGCGCAATCAGGCCGCGGAGGGCCTTCCTCTCTCCCTTTATTTCATAGTCCTGACGGCAGTAGTACAGCGATGGCTTTTTCTCCCTTATTAGAATCTGTGACTCGCGCCACTGCCTGTACAGCCTCGCAGCCTCACGGTACTTCTCCTCACCTTCCCCCCTGTTGTAATCCAGGCGTATGATGTTGTACCTGTGGGCAGCGTAGTAGCGCTCCCGCTCCTCTGCACTTATAACGTCGTAGGGAGGGGTTACCACCCGCGAAATCTCAACTTTTGCTGTGTTGTAGCGCACTCCTCTGAATGGTTTTACCAGTACCATGGCCACACCTTTCTGCCTATTTATCGGCATAAAATATAAAAACTTGCCTCCCCCAAATCAGCATCAGAAGGCCCGGAAAGGCGGTAGCTCAGGGCCGTTTATTACTGTCCCAAGAGGGCCTGAAGCTCGGGGAGATAGCCTGTTCCCCCGAATATAAATACAATGCCGAGAAGCAGGCTGAAGGTACCGGTTACAAGGGCGGCGGTCCTGTAAATTTTGTGCTTGTTTGATGACCCCACATATCCATAGACGCCCAGAACCGCCATGGTTGTGTTTGTGACCACCAGGCCGAGGGCAAAGGCGAGGATTAATATTGTTCCGATTTCTATTCCGCTTGCCACGCCTGCACCCAGTGCGAGGGTAAAGAGCAAAACTTGGGTGGGCGTTTCTGCTCCAATGCCGTGAATCATGCCTATAATGTAGGACGAGGTATTACCATAACCGCTTTTTAGCACCTGACGATGTTTCACCGGGGCTCTGGTTATCTTTGCCTCGACCCAGCCATAGGCTCTCAACACGGCGTTGGCAAGAAGGGCCCAGCGGGGGAGCATCCTGAAGTCGTCCCCCTTATACCTTTTCAGGGCGTAGAAGACATAGATGCCCAGCAGGAGAAGGGTGATGCCAACCACCTTCTCCATTATGCCATCCACGCCCTCTGGCAGAGAGACTCCAACGATAAGTGCTCCCAAGGCGAGGGCTGCCACAACGCTTGCATGCCCCACGGCATAGAGAAATCCCAGAAAAATCCCCTTGCGTCTGCTCTGCTGGGTGCTTGTTATGTCCATAATAGCAGCTATATGGTCCCAGTCCACACCGTGTTTGATTCCGGCTGAAAGAGCGATGAGGGGAAGCAGCATATCGCTACTCATAATTCTGCCTCTGTAATACTTTTTTTAAAATAAGTATTATCCTAGGTGCATAAAAATCTTGTGCTTTCATCTTTGTTAATATTTAATCTGGACTATTTTCATAAATGTAATATAGGGCAGAGACGGAGCTTGGTCTCTGCGCGTTTAGGGGCAGACGCAGGAGGTCAGCTCCTCTATGGTCTGCGTTAGAAGCTCATCCCCCTCATCAAGGATTTTTATCACCTTGTCATTCTTGAGGCTGTAGTACATCTCCCTGCCCTCCTTTCTAGAGGAAACAACTCCACACTCCTTGAGCATGCGCAGATGCTGGGAGGCGGTGCTCTGCTTCAGCCCCAGCCTTTCCATTATGGCGGAGACATTTAGCTCGCCCTCACGGAGCACCTCAAGAATTTTGAGCCTCGTGGGGTCAGCGAAAACCTTAAAGGTCTTGGCCTTGAGTTCAAGCCATGTTTCCCTGTTCCTGTCCACATCCATAGCAGAGAGATGGGGGTTAACATTGTTAAAGCGGTTAAATTTATATATCATAATATAATAATATGTGTCGGTGGTGAAGATGACAAAAAAGGTTACTGTACTGCTGTTCCATGATGAGCTGTGCCAGGTTTTCAACGGGCTAATGACCGCCCTGAGTATGCTTCGTGCAGGTGCTGATGTGACCCTGTTCTTCGGGTCCCGGGGGATAAATGCCGTGCACAAGGAAAAGATAAAGGAGCTGAAGTGCCTCCCGGACCAGCCTGAAGAGATTCAGAAGGCTGTCATGGACAAGATGGAGGAGCTTGCCCTGCCCACACCTGAGGACATGCTCACAATGCTGGAGATGGAGGGAGCTCTGCTTCTTGCCTGCCCCCTGAACAAGGACATTTTTGAGTTCAAGGATGAAGACTTTATTGAGGGTGTTGGCATAGCAGACCCGGATACCTTCTATACAGATGTGCTGATGAAGAGCGACTACGTGCTGAGCTTTTAGGTGAGGCGCTTGGCTGTGGTTGAAACTGGCGTGGAGAGCTGGGAGAAGGAGGTTCTTGGTTCTCCTATCCCGGTGCTGGTGGACTTCTACTCCAACTTCTGTCCCCCCTGCTTCGTGATGGCGGAAATCATCGAAAAAGTGGCAGAGAAGTACCTGGGCAGGGTGAAGTTTGTCAAGGTGAACGTGGACGAGAACGAGGAGCTGGCGGAGCGCTACGAGGTGCTCTCCGTGCCCACCCTCGCATTTTTTAATGAGGGGGAGCTTGTGGATGGCGTAGCTGGTGTAATGCAGGAGGCCCCGCTGCAGAGGAAGCTGGAGAGTATGCTTGAGTGAGGCCTGGAATGCCGCCTATGGGAAAAGGATTTTTATGCGGAGAGGGTAATTTAAAGCAGGTGTGAGGATGAGGGAGCTCGACCTCCGCGGAGAAATCTGCCCTGTGCCCCTTATTAAAACCCTTGAGGCGCTGGAGAAGCTGGAAGAGGGGGAGGTGCTCCGCGTGCTCGTGGACATGCCCTGTGCGAAGCAGAATGTACCAAAGCACATGGCTGAAATAGGGCATGAGGTCGAGGTCAGAGATGGCGGTAAGGACCTGGAGATTATTATTCGCAAGCGAGATGGGAGCTAAGGTTACCTGTAAATCTGCCCCTCAGTGGATTCCTCTCTTCCCATCATCTGCGCAACCCTCCAGACTATGTAAAGTTTGCACTTGAATATCTCCCTCAGGGCATTTATCAGCATGCTTTTGCTTAAATCCTCTTCATACAAGGACCTGGTAAACTCCATGCCCTTAAGCTCCTGAGCACTCGGCACCATCCTGAACTCTGCGTCTCGAAAGAGGAGGTCAAATCTCCACTGCCAGAGGAGGGCATTCATCTCGGTCTTGGGCAGGGAATGAAGCGCCCTGTAGTGCTCCTCGGCAAGCTGTATGCTGCTGCCAATAATTAAATAATCCCTGTCTTTGGGTTTTATCACCTCACTTATGTAATTCGAACCCTTGGGGAACTGAACAAGAAAATGAAACTCAGCATTTTCGTTGTCTATCTCCTCCTTGAATATACCTTCCTTCTCAAGCCAGCCTTTCACCTTTTCTGCAAGCTCATTTTTTCCCATGATATCACCAGGGTTAGAATAGGCTGAGAGGTATAAATACCTTTCATAGAAGGAAACATACCCCAATGATGACGAGAGTGGCAGCTTAGAGGTTCAGCAGGTGTAACTCGAGGCTCAAAACGGCAATATTAACGTGATTGCCAAGGCTTTGCAGATGTACGCTTGAGTCATACTATCCGAAAGGAAAAATATATATATACTCAACTGTTAAAGGTTTCAAACGTTAATGTTCAAAAACTTTAACACTAGGTGGTAGTAATGGCACTTTCGGACTTTCTTGGGAACACATCAGAAATAAGAATCATTGATTTTTTAGCTGAAAATCCAGACATGGAGTACAATATGACGGAGCTGGGTGAGTACATAGGTATATCTCGCGTCACTCTATATGAAAAGCTTCCAGAATTGATTCATAACAAACTTGTAACCATCTCCAAGAAACGCGGGCGAATGAAGTACTTTAAGTTGGCAGAAAATAAAATAACTGAATATCTTATAAAAGCGGTGTTTGCGCATAGCTTCATGATGGCAAAGGAAGAGAGAGAAGAAGAAGAGGTGCTGAGAGACATCCGAATTCAAATAAGAGATGAAATAGATGAAATCGGAGAGTGGTATATCTCATCTCCAGATATTATATCGAACCGTGGAAAATCTACCTTCACGGTTAATTTCCCTATTGAGGAACAAGAAAAGAGAGGGAGATCTATCAAAATACCTGTATAAGGGGGGAATATCGATTATGGCGGAAGAAGGCGATAAAGAGGAGGCAAAGATAGTAGAAGCTGAAGCTAGAAGAACGCCCAACTACCAAATGATCTATACACAGGGTGCAATAGGAACTTTTACAGAATACGATTATAGACTTAGATTTTATAATGAGATATTTCCGGGAGAAGATGACAAAAAAATTTATGAAGTCCCTGTTACTATTGTAATGTCTCCAATAGCAGCCAAGGAGTTAAGGGATTTACTTGATCGTCAAATAAAAGAATATGAAGAGAAAGTGGGTGAAATAAAAAAACCTGATGTTAGTACTCTAAGGGCTAAGAGATAGAGTCCATTCTTAAGAGCCTCATGAGAGAACGCTTTCATATACAAATTTTTTGTTTGATACGGCAGCAAAAAATATTTATATTACAGTAGAATTTTTAAATTTATGTCATGTGGGCTCAATGAAGCCGAACTGAGAATATTATACAAAATCGCATATATGAATAGGTGGTGTAAGAAACATATTTCCCAAGAAGACCTTATGAAAGGTGCACCAAGATCCAGCTGGGGGGAATTGCGAAAAGCGATAGAAAGTTTGCTCAAAAAAGAATATTTACGACCTTATCATTCACAAGGTCGAGAGGACGTATGTGCCAATAAAAGTAAAAGGGACGATATAATAGAAGCCTTAAAAGCACATGAACACGAATATTCTTTTATTAAATACATTCAATTTATAAGATAGATTAAAGAACTTTAATATGAAACTCATCCAGATATTATAGTCAGTGCCTTGGGTTACTCTTTTGTGTAATGTTGGCTCATGCGCCTTATAAGTGAGGCCCATTGGTCTTGAAAGCTCTAGCCCACAATATGTCTTATGCATAGCCAGCACCCTTATTTTGCACGAAAGACTAGACTTGGAGAACTTCGTCGCCTTTTTGTCCTAAGTAGGCTATATGGCCCCAGCTCGATGGGGATGGAACAACTAATAACGTTTGAATCGGAGCAGAACCTCAAGCCAGTGAACCAGTGAACTATTCTGAAGTATAATCTAACTCTCCAATGCGAAGGTCTACCTCGGCTATCTCATTAAATCTCGTAGCGAAGGCATGAGCATCTTCAGGTAAAGTCGTAAGGAACACAATGATAGCTGTTGGACTGGAGTTCATAACGACTGCAGCTTTAAGTACGATGCCATTGTGTGTCTTCACCCAGCTTCTGCAAATAGGATCTTGAGGAGTCTCAAATTCTTTTATCTCCTCCTTCAGTCTTTTTTTGAATTCCAAATACTCGATTCTTGCTTTTAGGATACATACCCAAGGATACAATTTACTCAATATCATTCCCCCTATGATTTAATTTTATATAGTCTAAACTCAGGGATAAAGATATATAATCAACGGTAGAGCACTGTAAAAGTGAAAAATACAAAAAAGTTTGAAAAGATAGGCCTAGTTCTAACAGGTGAGGGCCACGGCCGAGATTCGAACTCGGGCTAAGGGATCCACAGTCCCTTGTGCTAACCAGGCTACACTACCGTGGCCATGGTGTTCAGGATAGAGTATTCCGGTAACAATGGGAAGCATATTTAAATGGTAGAGAGGGAAGTAGTTATGATGCTTCTTATAGCTTTCGAGGGTATAGACGGCTCCGGCAAGGGTACGCAGGCGAAGCTGCTCAGCGGCTGGATAAGGAGTAAGGGTTACGACACCTTTCTCACCAGAGAGCCCACTGACGGGGCCATAGGAAAGCTACTGCGCGAGAGCCTGAGAACGCGCTGCTTCGATTCGAGGACTGAAGCCCTGCTCTTTGCAGCAGACAGAAGTGAGCACCTCCGCGAGATAATGAGAAAGCTCCACGAGGGTAAGGTGGTCATTACTGAGCGGTACTTCTACTCCTCCCTTGCATATCAGTCCGCCTCTGGACTGGAGATGAGCTGGCTGAGAGAGATAAACTCCTTTGCTCCAGAGGCCGACCTGGTGCTCTATCTCGACGTTGAACCCGAGGTGGCGCTGGAAAGGATATCCTCCCTCAACTCACTTCGCGCAAGCCTTCGCGAAAGGGAGCACTTTGAAAGGAGGGAATTCCTCAGCAGGGTACGCCAGATTTACCTCACCCTTGCCGAAGATTCAGAAAATTTTGTAATAATAGATGCCTCCGGCTCTATTGATGAGGTTCAGAATGCTATAAGACGGAGGGTTGGAAGATACCTCGCCGCCTTTGAAGAAGAGAAAAGGCATACAGAGCAGCGTGCCCTCGAAGATTTTTAACAGGTGGTAACATGAAGGAGCTCCTCGCAGCGGTATGGAAACTGAATTTTCTGGGCATGAGCGCGACCGCAGAGGCAATAGCCCGGGAGGTGAGGTGCGGGCATAGAAACCTCGGAAAGAGGCTCGAGGAGCTTTTAGAGGAGGGGCTTCTCAAAAGAGAGGGCGGAGCTTACAGATTAACACGCAGGGGAAGGGAGAAGCTCACCGTGGTACTGGCGGGCGGTGTATTCGACATCCTCCACCCGGGGCACGTGTTCTTCCTGGAACGTGCCAAGGAGAAGGGCGACCTGCTGGTGGTGACAGTGGCGAGAGATTCCACAGTTACCCGGCGAAAGCGCATTCCTGTTGTACCTGAGGAGCAGCGTATGGAGATGGTAAAGGCCCTCAAGCCTGTGGATGTAGCTGTACTCGGGGAAGAGGATGACATCTACGCAACGGTGGAAAAAATTAAGCCGGATGTCATTGCCCTTGGTCCAAATCAGACCCACAGCGAGGAGGAGGTTAAAAAGGAGCTGAAGAAGCGCGGCCTCAGGTGCAGTGTGGTGAGGATTCGGGAGTATAAAGAATGCAAACTCCCCTCAACGCGGAGTATACTCCAGCGCATAATTGAGCTGAACTTCCCTGACCAGCGCCTTGAGCAGAAAAGGTGAGCCCACTACATCTTCTTCAGCCTGCGGTGCATCTTGACCACGGCCTCGACTGCCCTTTTGGCGTACTTAACGCGCTGATGCGCCTCCAGGCGGGACATACCAGGACCAGAGATGCCCAGCGCCACGGGTTTATCATAGTCCAGCGCAAGGTCAGCAATTTTTCTTGAGGCATGCTGTATCACTATCTCATCGTGCTCAGTCTGACCCTCTATAACAGCTCCAAGGGTTACCACGCCATCGATATCCTCCCGCTCCAGGAGCTTCTTGACTGCAAGGGGCATATCAAAAACACCCGGGACTTTTACCACATTGCTAACCTCAGCGCCAAGAAAACCTGCATGCTCCTTTGCAAGCTCCACCATCGCATAGGTTATGTCGTAATTAAACTCCGCAGCAACTATCGCAAGCCTCATTCTATCATCTCCTCTCCTTTTCCTTTCTCTCCTCATTTATATACTTTTTGAGTAGCTACTCATTTATGAGTAGTTGTATGGCTCTCTTCCAATCATCAACCTTAACACCAAAAACTCTTTTTCTAAATCTGGTTTCGACTGAGGAAAAATAAATAATAAATAGACTGGTCAGAACCACATAACTCAGCATTATACTTTGAGAATAGGTTGGAAATTTAGGGGGTGCTAAGGGAATGAAGGATAGACTGGCATCAATGAAAGAGAAACTTGGATTTAAAATAATACTTCTGGTGTTGTTTTCGGCGCTGATGCCGCTCAGCGTTGTTACCTACGTCTCTTCAAATGAAGCTGGGGATGCCCTCACGGCGCAGGGTATGGAACAGCTCAGCAGCGCGACTGAAAGCGCTGCTCTGCGTGCGGTTGAGCACTCCAGGAGCTTTGAAAATGATATAAGGCTAATAAAGAAGCATCCGGCTGTACAGAGGCTGGTAAAAGAAAGGTATGAGAATAAGGCACTGGATAAGGAGGTCAGCAAGTATAAGAAGGGTGCCGCATATCCAAAACTTCTCGGAGATACCGAGACCTACCAGGAAGTGCTGAACTATTTTATGGAAATTGCAAAGGAGAGGCCCAATATTGATATGATAAGAATTTTCTGGAAAGACGGAAATGTTCTTGCGGGCGTAAAGCTCGGGAAGGAGGATGTCAAGGATTACAAGGGCGACAAGGGATGGTTTGACGACATCATCCGCAAGAAGGTGGTTAGTGAGAATGAGATTCATGTCTCAGCAATAAGCATTGCCAGAGCTACAGGTACGCCTGCGATAAGATACTCCATGCCCTTCGATATAAACGGGGAGAGGGTGGGCCTCATTATAATCAACTACAAGGCAGACGAAATTACAAATCCGATTAAGGAGCTCAGGGCCGGTGAGGAAGGCTACGGCATGCTCATTGACCCCAAATACAGAAATGCCGAGGGTAAGGTGCTCGGCGCACTCTTTGTTGCCAATGGAAGAAATCCTGACCTGGAGTTCGACGAGTCCAGCGCAGGAAATCTGATAATAGATGTCAAGGAGCTGAAAGGCGACGAGGGCACACTCACCTATATGGATGACGGCAGGGAGTGGACTGCCCACTACAGGAAGGTGCAGCTGGCGAACGGCAGGGAGTACTATGCTCTCGCATCCATTCCGTCAAGTGAGCTCACCGCAGTCGCAGGGGATATCAAAAAGGACAGTATAATGATTGCCACGATTGCAGGTATTCTGGTAATCGCTCTCGGACTGGTGATGTCCCGTAGGATTACAGGTCCCATAGATAGGCTGGTGAAAGATGCAAAGGCAATTGCAGGTGGCGACCTGGACCGTGAAATTAAGGTTTCTGACTCCAACGATGAGGTGGGCGTCTTAACCAGGTCCATTCAGGAGATGAAGAACAAGGTGGTAAATGCTCTCAGAAAGTCAGATTCTGTGATAAGCAGCATTCCAGACCCCCTGGTAACTGTTGACAAAGACATGCGGGTCACCTACTTCAATGGTGCCGCAGAGGAAATCAGCGGATATTCCGCCTCCCAGGCGCAGGAGATGCACTTCGGAGACATCTTCCAGAGTAAGATTGGAAGCGTTGTTCAGGAGGCTGTGAAAACAAAATCTGTTGTCAGAGGAAAAGAGACCAGCTTTTCTGGCATGAATGGAGAGGAGATTCCTGTGCTTGTAAATGCAGCGCCCCTCTTCGATGCCAGTGGCGATGTTTACGGCGGGCTTGTAATCCTGAAGGACCTCAGTGAGCTGAAAGAAAAGGAGCGCGAAATTCTGGAAGCAAAGGAGTACCTGGAGATGCAGGTGGAGAGGCTCCTGCCGGTGGTCAAGGCGGTTGCAGATGGCGACCTCACCCGGGGTATTACCGCTGAGAGAAACGACGCCTTCGGGACATTGATAGATACCTTCAACCAGACCAGGGAGAACCTTGCAAGGCTGGTAACGAAGGTGAAGTCTGCTGTTGAGCGCGTTGCTGCGACTGCTGAGGAGCAGGCTGCTTCTTCGGAGCAGCTGAATGCTGCCAGCGATGAGATAACTTCGGCGGTGCAGCAGATAGCGAGTAAGGCGCAGAATC
>NZ_JBPMGE010000037.1:0-58111 GCF_054014795.1 Candidatus Pyrohabitans sp.
GATCGGTAAGGTGGAGGCTTTTCATAAGGCGTATGTGTATGAGGCAGGGAGGTTCAATGGTCTTAGAGAATTCGTGTATTACTGGAACTTCGAGAGACCGCATCAAGGAATCAACTATATGTATCCCGCAGAATTATACTTCAACCGGACATATGTCCCTGGATAGAACAACAAAGAATGTAAACAGAAATATTTATCTATGCTTATGCAAATTTACTGGCGGTGGTAAATTGGCACAGGAAAAATCCTTCCTGACAGAGAAGCAGCTCAAAATCCTGGAGCTACGCGCCAGGGGTTACAAGCAGCGTGAGATAGCAGAAATTCTGGGCACCACACGTGAGAACATCGCTATACTGGAAAAGCGCGCCAGGGAGAATGTCAAAAAGGCGAGGCGCACAATAATAGCCTTCGAGAAACTATCGCCGGTGAGGGTATCCCTGGAGGAGGGCGAGGACATATTCGCTGCGCCCGAGAAGATTCTCAGAGCCGCTGACAAGCACGGCATAAAGGTGGTGCACAACAAGACATCACTCATCGGCCTGCTGCGCAGGAGGGGTGGAAACAGGGTTATGGGCAATCGCATTGCCAGGAAAATAGAGGTTAACATTCTGAGAAGCGGGAGGGTTATAGTGGAGTGATGCTAAATGAGAATTGAGCTACTCAGAAAGTCTCTGCCAGTGCAGGACGGCTGCTGCGGTGTTGAATTTCAAGAGGAGAGTGAGGAGTTTGAGAAGGCGGTTATGCAGGTGCTGGAGGAAAAAACTGGCAGAAGGTGGATAAACACCCTGAGCGTTTTTGAAGACCTGCATGGCAACATGCTCATAGTGCACAACTTCCCCAGAAACCTGCGCAGGGCTGAAAGGCTCGGTTTAGAGCAATTCCCGGCGCTGATAATAGGACGGGAGATCGCTATTCAGGGCAATGCCACGCGCAGTGAAATTGAGAAGGCCCTGGAAAAGCACTTAAATAATAAAAATAGTATGTAAATCGGTTTTAAATATAATAAATTAATTTTTTATTGTTATAATTTTTATCTCTGACGATGCAGATAGGCAGGGATTACAGGTTTGACAGGGTGGAAGCTGCCGGCTCGCTTGGCGACCTGGGCACACTCCTACCCCTAGCTCTGGGAATGATACTTCTCAATGGTGTAAGTGCCATAGGCCTGTTCTTTATGATTGGGCTGTTCTACATACTCTCCGGAGCCTACTACCGTGTGCCCACTCCCGTGCAGCCCATGAAGGTTATCGGCGCTTATGCAATCGCAAATTACGCCCTCATAACACCCAACATAATCTATGCGAGTGCCCTACTTGTGGGTGCTATCCTGATACTCCTCGGAACCACCGGCTTAATAGAGCTGAGCAGGTACGTTCCAAAGACGGTTGTCAGAGGTGTACAGCTCGGCGTCGGTACGCTGCTGCTCATCCGCGGTCTCGAATTTTTAAAGTCACCCCCTCAGAGCCCAGTCGTACCGGGCTATCAGTTTAAGCTTGCTGAACTCGGCGTGGGCGATCTGAGTGTGTATTTCCTGCTGGGAATTGCAAGCCTGGCTGTGGCGTATCTCCTCCTTGAGAACAGGAAGGCACCTGCCGCCCTGATAATAGTATTGGGGGGATTCATCATAGGCCTGGCCTTTCAAACGCCCAGAGTCACCCTGGGTATTCACCTGCCTGAGCCAATTTTCTTTAGAGGCATGCCGAGTGTGGACGACTTTGTTACAGCCTTCTTCCTTCTGGTCCTGCCCCAGATTCCAATGACCCTGGGCAATGCAGTAGTCGCACAGCACGACCTTGCGAAGAGCTACTTCGGGGGCAGAGCAGAGAGGGTGACCTACAGGGCGCTCGCCACGAGCCAGGGACTGGCGAACCTGGGCTCCTTCCTGTTTGGTGGTATGCCCATGTGCCACGGTGCAGGCGGCTTAGCAGCGCACTACAGGTTTGGCGCGCGTACGGCTGGCAACAACATAATAATAGGGAGCTTCTTCCTTGGCGTTGCCCTACTCTTCGGAGAAAGCTCAATAGAGATAATAAAGCTTCTGCCCTTCTCAATTCTGGGCGTTCTGCTGTTCATCGCCGGGGCAGAGCTCATGACGATGATAAGGGATCTGAGGGGGAAGAAGGAGTTCTATGTCCCGCTGGTGATGCTGGGCATTACACTTATGAGCAACCTTGCGTGGGCATTCCTCATAGGGCTAATCCTCGCTTACCTCCTTAAGTATGAAAAGATAACAGTTTAAGGGGATTAGGAAGCGCAAAAAATAAAAACCTCGCCGCCAATATTTTTCTAACCATTATTTACTAAACTTAAGGAAGGAGGTGGATTTAGATGGCTGCACAAGTTGGACAGCTTGGTGGGACTCCTGTATTGATACTCAAGGAGGGGACGCAGCGCACCCGGGGCAGTGAGGCGAGACGCACAAACATAATGGTGGCGAGAATAATCGCCGAGACCTTAAAGACCACCCTCGGACCGAGAGGGATGGACAAGATGCTCGTGGACAGCCTAGGTGATGTGACGATAACCAACGACGGCGTGACTATACTCAAGGAGATGGACATAGAGCACCCGGTTGGTAAGATGATAGTTGAGATAGCCAAGACCCAGGAGAGTGAGGTTGGCGACGGTACAACCACTGCAGTGGTGCTCGCAGGGGAGCTCTTAAAGCGAGCTGAGGACCTCCTCGAGCAGGAGGTGCATGCCACGCTAATAGCCAGAGGCTACCGCATGGCCTCAGAGAAGGCGAGGGAGATTCTCAACGACATGGCGCATGACATATCGCCAGACGACATGGAGGCACTGGAAAAGGTTGCGATAATGGCGATGACAGGCAAGGGGGCAGAGAAGTCCAAGGAGCATCTCGCGGGAATAGTGGTGGATGCGGTGCAGAAGGTGCGGGAGAATGGCATTGTCGACAGGGAACTTATAAAGATAGAGAAGAAGGCAGGCGGCGGCGTTGAGGATACGCAGCTGGTGAATGGCATTGTGCTGGACAAGGAGCGGGTGCACACTAGCATGCCCCGTGTGGTTAAGGAGGCTAAGATTGCACTGATAAAGTCTGCGCTGGAGGTTAAGAAGACAGAGGTGGACGCAAAGATAAATATCGTTGACCCGGAGCAGCTTCAGGCATTCATGGACGAGGAGGAGCGAATGCTACGCGATATGGTGGAGAAAATCAAAGCCTCAGGAGCGAATGTGGTGTTCTGCCAGAAGGGTATAGACGACATTGCACAGCATTACCTGGCGAAGGAGGGGATATTTGCGGTGCGCAGGGTTAAGGCGAGCGACATAGAGAAGCTTGCAAAGGCAACCGGGGCGAGGATTGTTACGAGTATTGACGACCTGAGCAGCAAGGACCTTGGGTATGCGGGCGTTGTTGAGGAGATGAAGATAGGCGATGATGAGATGGTGTTTGTGCGCGAGTGCAAGGACCCCAAGGCGGTGACCATACTCATCCGCGGCGGCAGTGAGCACGTGGTCAATGAGGCGGAGCGCGCCATTGAGGATGCGATAGGTGTTGTTGCGGCAGCGATGCATGTGGGCAAGGTTGTCGCAGGCGCTGGGGCACCGGAGGTAGAGGTGGCACTGAGGCTCAGAGATTACGCTGTTACGGTGGGAGGGCGAGAGCAGCTGGCGATAGAGGCGTTTGCCGATGCTGTGGAGGTGATACCCCGCGCTCTGGCCGAGAACTCCGGCCTGGACCCTATAGATGTGCTGGTGGAGCTTCGAAAGGCCCACGAGAAGAGCCCTGACTACGGCTACGATGTCACAACGAATGAGCTCACCGACACCTTCAAAGCGGGGCTTATAACCCCTGTGAGCGTTAAAACGCAGGCGATCTCTGCTGCCAGCGAGGTGGCGGTAATGATCCTTCGCATTGACGACATCGTGGCAGCCGGAAAATTTGAGAAGGAGAAGGAGGGAGGGGCGCCAGAGATGCCACAGTTTTAACCCCTCTTTTTTCTGCGGCTTTAGGAAGGAGTACCACCCTTGTGAGAGAGCAGGTAGTCTTTTTATTCGGCTGTCCACTACATTTTTTCTATCACCTCAGTCGGAGATTTCCTTTCTCATTTCCTGCAGAAGTTCAGCCAGTCTTTTTGCAAATGTGGCAAAGCTTTTTCTCTCCGCCCTTCTCAGCAGTATATGATCCACTCTCTCTGGCAGCTCTCTTGGTGTTATTCTCCCGCTTTTCTTGAAGTTTTCCCTGTACTTTGCGTAGTGTCTCAGTGCAAAGTGCGTCTTTTCTATTGCTGGTTCTTTAGCTCTTTCCAGAGGGATATCCAGCTCTTTCTCTATAAAGAAGAGATCAGCCACGTCTCTGCTCTTTATGCTCACTCTCGTCAGCAGGGCTCTGAGCTTCTCGCAGGCTATTTCTCTGGCATCGTATACGGGGTATTCTGCGAGTTTGTAGAAATCCAACAGCTCCTCAAAGTACTTCTTTTCTGTTGGAGAAAGGTTCACCTCTATCGGCCAAACGGTTTTGCTTTGGAATGGGAACAGAACCAGCTCATGGTAGTTCACCTGCACTTTCACGAAGGACTCTCTTCCGGTTAAGGCGGAGGTGTACCACACCTTAAAGGTCGCTAACCTGTTGTTGCTCCCTATCTCCACGTACCTTCTGTTGCTCTTATCCAGTCTGAAGTCCAGTCTGTGTTTTACAGCAACCTCTTCCAACCTTTCTCCGAAGGAGGTTATCAGCTTAGAGCACTCTCTTTTAATTCCCTTCCCGGAAATGCCGTGGAAGCGTTCCTGTTCCACGAAGGTGAAATCCAGGTCCTCAGAGATTCGGTGGTAGTTCAGGTAAACCTTGGAGAGACAGGTGCCGCCCTTAAAGGCGTACTCCTCTCCCTTCAACTTGTGGAGAAGCAGGTTCAGGAGGAAGTCCTTTTCCAGTAGCTCCTCGGAACCTATACCAGTGCGCTTGCCCAGCAGTGCCAGGAACTCCTTCAGCTTCTCCATCTCCTCTCAACCCACACACTAACCGTCTTTTCTACCGTCGATGGGTAGTGTCTCGCATAGCTCAGAAGAACCTCTGGGCTGGCATCCTTTCCATACTCATCGAGCACCGTCTCTGCGATATCTCTACCGGAGCGCCTGGAGAGGTAGATCATGTCCAGGAGTGTCTTCTCCAAATCGCTGTGCCTCAGTGTTATGCCGCTGGAGGTTCTGACATCCTTTATGCCGAAGGAAAAGAGCTTCGGCTTAATCCTGATAAAAAAGAAGTCGGAACCTGCTATGCTGAGGGGTTTCACCCTGTTGAAGCTGTCGTTGAGCACATAGCTGACTCTGAAGACCTCGTGGGTGAGGTTAAGCATCTTGAGCGCCGTGTTCAGGCCAAAGTACCAGTTCTTCACACCCTTGAACCCCAGACCTTCTGCGAGCAGCTCTGGAGCAGAGTACCTGAGCACGCCTGTCCTGTGTTCATTGTAGTCCTTGAGGTAGAAGATACCCCTGAATATCCTCACCAGATAGCCCTTGTTCAGCAGAACCTTTTTCGTGGTGAGGCCGTCCAGCCCGTAGCGTTTGCACACCTCCTCCAGCTCTTTCGAGGTGAGGAACCTCTTGCCCCTTAGGGGGAACTCTCTCAGGACGACTTCAATCGTTTTCATATCACAATTCACCTTATTGGATGAATAGTAATATGAAATCTAACGTCACCAATGTTTTGAAGGGAGTAGAGAAGATGTGAGAATGTGGAACCGCCGTGTTCAAAATCCTGTTAGAGTAGATTGAAAAGGGTGCTTTATTTGTAGAGAACTGGAGGCGATCTCTGTATGCAGATTATCCGGAGAAGAGCATATGCTTTTTGTAAGTTAACGATGAGACCGAAGGAAACACTTCTCCCGACAGCTAGAATCAGACCATTGGGGGATTGAAAGATTATATTGTCGCCGGTGCCTTCCTTGAGTTCTTTGGCTAAAATCAGACTATTGTGGGATTGAAAGTCTATTGTAGCAGAAACTTCAGCAGACGCAATCGTGCTGGAATCAGACCATTGTGGGATTGAAATGTTATTGTGGCATACCTGATTATCAGCGCAGTTGGGCTGGAATCAGACCATTGTGGGATTGAGAGTAGGGTGCAAAAACCCTGGCAGACCTCAGAAACTCTCCCAAGGTTGATATCAAGAGTAACAACTTTACCGCTCATGATTTAAGCGGTGCAAAAAGAAGTTTTTTATAAAGGTAAAGGGAAGTCAGAATACTTTTATCTCAATCTTGTCTCCACGATAGGGAATAAACTCCACAAAGCCCACCAGGTCCTCATTCATCTTAATATTCTCGACCACGTCATTGGGGATCTCAAGATAGGATTCTCCATTTTCCTGGAAGAATTTAACCTTGACATCACCCTCGATGCCTCTACCTATATTCAGGCAATATTCTTTCTCCCATTCCGCCTGATATTCTTTAATCTTGATACCAGCCTCTTTCATGGCCTCTATTTCCGCAGGGTCAAGTTTGAATTTCATAGCGATTCATCCTCGTAGATTTCTTTGAGTTGACGTATCGTTCTAGGTAAGTTTTTCTGTTATAGTAGTATAACAGCACGGACGTCGCTAATAGCTCCCTATCAGCAATTTATTTCTCAACCACTGCCAGCGACGCTTATCTAGGTTTTCACGTAGCTTTTTGCAAGCAAAGGCAGGCTCAACCTGAGCAGACCCTCAATACTCACCTGACAAAGACGCCCCAGGCCTTGCACCATATCCTTGCCACCTCTGCAACGGCGTCGTGGAAGATGAGGTTGGTGCCCCTCCTGAACTCTTCCTCCCCGATGTCTGCTATTAGGGCGTCGGCATCCCTGTAGGGTTGCTTTATCCACTCCCTGGAGAAGGCATAAGAAACCCTGCTGATATTCACCATCTCATCCCACTCATTCCTCCTGGGCAGCGTAATACGTCCGAGGGAGTACTTCTTCTCAGAATCTATCTCTATCAGCGAGTCCTCCGGCAGGTCTGTGACCACCTCGTCCAGGCTCTCAGTGGTGTAGTCGTGGATTGTCAGTCTTTCCTTATCGGGAAAGGATTCCTCCCACTTCGCCTCTATGCTCGGGTGCAAACTTCTAGGGAGCCTGCGCCTTATCCCCCTGCCCCCGTAATCGCGGAGGTCGCAGTGCAGGGGCATGTGGGCGTCGCAGATGTAGTGGCTGACCATATAGAACATCAGGGCTATCTGCCTGGCGGAGAAGTTCGGCGAGAGCGACAGGTCCCTTATCCTCTGCCGGGACAGGTCCTCCCTCCTGTATGCCCTGGCGCGCTTCTTCTTTGCGTAGAAGGCGAGAGGGTAGTCCCCCATTTTCAGCATGTCTATTATCCCATGGGTCAGGGCTATTACCCTGTCGGGGAGGTGGCCACCCACTTCCTCGTGGACCCAGTAGGGCTTTCTCAGCTCTTCCGAACCCTTCAGGTAACCCAGGCAGAGCCTTCTTCCGCTAAGGTTTTTCTTGAGCTGGGTGTAGGTGACCTTCCTCCGGGGCTCTATGCCTCCCAGCAGTTCCGGGTCACTTTCCATCTTGAAAATGTGGCCGTAGCTCATGTCCCTGATGAGGATGTCGGGGAGCCACGCCCCGTCCCAGACATCGCTGAGGTAGTAGGACAGGAGCTCCACCAGCTTGGGCGCCCTGCCGCTGTCGTCTATCAGCTTGAGAGCCCTCAACGCAACCCAGGCATGAGCCCGCTGCTTCATAACGCTAAACCCCCTTTCAGGGTATAAGCTGGGGCTGGGGTATATATAAAGGTATCTTTATACTGCTTTCAGCCTCTGTAAAGCAGGCACAGAAAGCTGTCCCTGCCCAGAAAGTCGCCTTCGCAGAGTGCCCGAAATCTGCACCCGCCGCGGCATTCGCTCAGATGCTCGCAGCCGGTGCATGCGAGCTCGCTCACCTTGGGCAGGTAGCTCTCTACTATTCTCCTCCATCCCTCTCTCAGCGAAATTTCTGCAAGGTTGCCAACACCCTGCACAAAAAAGCCGCACTTTGTAACATCGCCTTCCACATTAACAGCACACAGGTGAGAACCGCAGGCATAGTCACCGCTGCCCCCGTGCACCCCCGAGGAGAAGCCGTAGCGCGTGTATATCCGCGCCGCTTCCTCATAGGGTGGAAGCAGGTCGGGATTTTCGAGCAGTGTTCCCTTTGGCGACGGAACATCGAGACTCCACTCCTCCACGCCAAGGCTTTTAACAAGCCTCTCAAGCTGCGGGAATTCTTGGAGATTTTCCCTGTGAATCATCGTCGCCACACTAACCCTCATGTATTTAGCTGCGGCTCCAATTCCCCTCAGCGTCGCCTCAAAGCTTCCCTCACCTCGCAGTGCCTCGTGTCCCTGCCTCATGCCGTCCAGGCTGACCTGCACCTCATGCACATGCTCAGCCAGCTTCCTCGCTTTAGCTTCTAGAAGCGTGCCATTGGTGAGCACAACAACGCGAATCCCACGCTTAGAGGCGTAGCTGACAAGTTCCCAGAAGTAGGGAGAGAGCAGGGGCTCACCTCCGGTGATTAAAAGCTTCCATCCAAAGCTGGAGAACTCCTCCACAGCCTTAAAGGCCAGCTCCCTGGGCAGATCTATTGCCGCCTTATCACCCAGATAGCAGTGCCTGCACACCAAGTTGCACCGCTCTGTGATGTGGAGCTGTAGGTAGCGCAGCGAGGGTGTGAAGTTCTCAACCATAAAGCTCTGCGGGGCATCGTCGAGATGCTCATCCCTGAGACAGCCTTCCCCGAGGAGATACTCCACCGCCTCCCTCACCTGCCCCTCTTCAAACTCCTCTGTGAGACTCACGAAGTTATTGCTGCCTGTAAAGCGGCGCAGCAGCTCAAAGGCCTCGCTGTCCAGCTCATACACCTCATCCTCAACATAGTTGTAGAGGAAGTAGCCCTCCCCTCCGCGCAGAACACAGTTTTTAAGTCGGGGGTACATCATATCTCGTCTAGGGTAACCTTCCCCTGCTCCACAAGGCGCTTCGCTGTTTTAAAGGCTGCACACTCCAGGGTCTCGCCCTCCTTGTAGAAATCGCAGCGTTTACACACCCTCTCTCTTACCTCTTCAGACATATCCATGGTATCACCACAAAAAAAGAAAAAGAGGGATTTACATGCAGCTCTTGTGACACTTGCAGGTCGCATACGCAGTTTTCTTCTCCTTCTTCACAATTTTCATTTAATCACCCGATTATTCCTGCTCCCGCGTGATATTTATAGTTTTGCGCCCTTGCGTATAAAATTAAAAAAATTAGGAAATAGTAATACGTATTAGCAAAATTTTATTATTCTCCGGTGTACTTCTCCTTGTACTTCCTGTACTCCTCCTGAGCCTTCTCCTTGGACTCGCCCAGAAGGCGGCGGGTTATGTACAGGCGCATCCACGGCGTCTCCAGGATTTTGTACGCAGCCGCCAGTGGCGATGACTCCCTTGCTGCAATCGCATTTATGCGCTCACCTTCAACCTCCCTTGCCAGAGCAAATATCCTCACTGGCTCCTCGGCGAGGGCTACAATAAGCGGGTCATAGCTCAGCCGCTCATAAATATCCGCCAGACCCTCCTCAAGGAGGTTGCCGGCGCTCCAGGCATAGAGCGAGTGAGCACCCGGATAGACATTCCCGTCGTCGCTCACCTCCAGGCCGATTAATGGAAGCTTAATATCGCCCTTACCTTTTAGGAGTTCCTGCACCTGCTCCCTAAAGCCTGGAAACTCGAAGGCGTCCAGGGCTGAAGCCTTGCCCATGCTCTCCACTACCGTATAGAATACAAGCACCGGCTTTCCGGGGGTGTCCTCGAATTCAATGTATGCCTTTAGCAGTGCAGGCTTTGCTACGAGATTGCGCTCCTCGTCCAGAAGGCTCACGGTAACCCCCGGCTGAGTCACCTTCTGCGTGAGCCTAAGCTTCACGCCCTGCCCTTCAAGCAGCTTTATAAGCCTCGCGAGAGGGTCCTCGTAGGATGTGAGCTTCGTCAGAAGCACAACCTCAATTTCCGGAAACTCCTCCTGGGTCAGCATGAGGAGATTAATTATGCACTCTAGGGGCACATTCTGCACAAACTCGCCCTTCTCAAAGAAAACCTCCTGATGGAAGGCGTCCAGGCTGACCTGCAGCGTAAAGCTGAAGTTCTGGCTGCGGTTCTGCTTTGCTGCCTCGCGCAGCTTCGACAGTATCTCCCTGGCTCTGTCAGCATCCTGCGCCCAGAAGGCGCTGGTGGTTATGTCCAGGCGAGAGCGTGCATTCTTCACAAGGTAGAGCACCCGCTCCAGCTCCAGGAAGGGCTCGCCTCCCGTAACTGTGACTATGAGTGAGTGCTCCTCAGCGAAGTTTATCACCTCGTCGGCTATAACCTCAAACTCCTCCTCGTCTATACCCCGTCCTATCCTCTCCTCGCAGCTCGCCTTCCATGCTGCCAGGCAAAAGCGGCATCGGTTGGGGCAGAGCTCAGTGGGGACAATGCCGATGTTCAGAAGATTGAGTTCTACCTGTCTTCCCCCCTCTTCCTGCAGCCTCTCCACAAGTTCAAGACGCTTCTGTTCTGGCTCAGAGTTGAGCAGGGAGTACAGCCAGCGCTTCTGCTTCACCACGCGGTCAATGTCCAGCTCCTGCTCCCTCGCCAGGCCAAGCCAGGAGTAGGCGGTGGTTACCAGCTCAGCTATCTTCTCCTGCTCATCCTCTGTTTTTTCCGGATACTCCAGCGACACCGCCATGGGTATCTTCGCCTGCAGATGAAGCCCGAGTAGGGGGGTGAACTTGCTGAGAGGCCAGCCCGTAAAGGACAGGAAATTTATTATGCGGTCGGCAAATCGCATGCCCAGGCGGTCTATGAAGTCGTAGATGTATATCATCATAACAAGGAAACTTAGCTCCTGGGCAATCTTCTTTTTATCAAAGAAATCCTGTATCCAGGCCAACTTGTAGAAAAGGTAGGTCTGCTTGTTCTTAATAAAGATGTCCTCCAGCGTCTCCTCAGGCTTAAGCTGCTTCAGCTGAAACTCCAGGTGGTCTTCTTCCATGGCTGCCATAGCTTAAAGAGATGCAGAGGGGGAATAAATATGTTGCCCCGGCTTATCCCCCATCCATCTTCAACCTCAGCACCTTCTCAAGCAGCTCGAGCTTGAGGGTTGTCTCCTCCCTGAATTTGCCCTTCTTCGCCTCCCTTACCTTGCCCAGGTCGTAGCAGGTGGTGTTGTCTATATCAACGAGCACACCCTTTAAGCCCAGGCGCTCAAAGTCGTGCTGGTGCTTTATGAAGAAGCTCTCGCAGCAGGTGCCTATGAAGGCATCGATGCCCCTTTCGCGGAGGCTGCGAAGCGTCTCCTCCAGGTGCTCGTAGTTCACAATGGTAATCGCCTCCAGGCCCAGCTCCTCTGCGAGCTCATATGCTTTACCAACAGTGCAGCCTCCGCACTTTCTGCAGGCGTTTTCATATCGAAGGTCGCAGCCCTTTGCCTTGGCGCAGTAGGGTAAAAGCAGCGCCTTGGGCCTGGCAATGCCCTCGAAGTCCTCCAGCACTGTAAATATTCGGTTCGCCTCCTCTATGCCTATGCCGTACTTCTTAAGCCTGAGTTTGGCGAGGGCGGCAAGCAAAGCCTCAACAAAATCTTCGACGCCCGCACCTGGTATCTCAACCTCCCGCTCTGAGAAGAAGCGCCTCACTGTGGCCTCAACCTCCTCCGGCGCGGCGCTCGCGTCCTTGAGCCTCGCCTCCAGGTCGAAGATGGCCCTCTTGGGATAGGCAAAAAAGTCGCCTGTAATCAGAGCAAAGTGGATGCGCTCATTCCTTGTGTCGACGACCAGCTGAGCGCGAATAAGTCCGCCGGGTGTTTTCTTCGCGGCGCGGAGCGTTGCGCGCTGCTCCGGCGCTCTCCGCGTGCCGTAAATCCACTCCCGTGATTTAAACTTCGGCAGAAGCTTTCCATAGAGCTTTTCCTCTGCTCGGGTAAGCTCGCCCTCCTCGAAGTACAGCTCAAACTCCCTGGCAAACCCCTGCATTAGGGCGCGCTTCACCTCCTCCAGTGCCGGCAGGTGGCCAAGCTCCCACCTGACGCAGGTAACGCGTTCCTTAACCGACTCCATCTCCTTGTCCTTCAGCTTCTCAGTGGGTATGCGCAGCGCCCTGAGCATGGTCTCGACATCGAAGTCCATGAGCAGGGTGCCCTGGAACAGAAAGACGTCCTCCTCGAGTGCACCCCCTGTACCCGAGATCTTCCTTCCGTTAACCTCTATGTCGTTCTTCGGGCGAAAGGCGGCGTCGATGCCAAGGTTCCGCAGCCCGCGCACAGCGCCCCTGCATATTACCTCGTAGAGCTCTTCAACGCGCTTCGGGAAGGCTTCATAACCTCGAGGGGCGATAATCTCCCACCCGAGCTGCGTCTCATCGAAATACAATGCCCCCCCACCGGTGATGCGGCGGTTTATATCTATGCCCGCCTCCCTGCAGTAACTCTCCCGAATCTCCAGCTCAACACTCTGATGGAATCCCACCAGTGCAGCGTTGGGTGAAAACTGAAGAAAACGCAGCGTATTGGGTGAAGAATGCCTCGCCCTTGCAAGAAGCAGGGCCTCGTCTATGGCGAGGTTTTCAGCGGCACTCCGCTTGCCGGTGTCCAGCAAACGCCAGGTCTGCATAGCCCTATCACCAAGGCTGGCAAGGGCAAAAAAAGAAGTAAAGCTCTTTCACTGGGTTGGTATTCCGGGTATCATGGGCATACCCTCACCCATTGTGTACTCACTCACCACATTGCCCTGCTCGTCGTACTGTCGCATAGTTATCTTACCATCCTCCATCTCCCATTCAAACATCAATTTACCCCGCTCGTCATAGAGGAGCATATGGGAATAGCTTCCACTCTCGTCGAAGTAACTCTCCATCTTTCCAGCACCCTCTGCACCGGCACTTTCGAGCACAGCCTTGCAGAGCCTCTTGCCTTTGTGGCTAACAACACCCTGTACAATCAGTTTGGCGCTCTCGCCAGTGGTTGGATTCATCCACTGCCAGTATGTGCCCCTTTTGCACCAGCCTTCGCTCACTGTGCCCTCTACCTTCTCTTTTACCTTTTCACCCACGTCACTGACAGCACTTTTCCCCCCACCGGTACAGCCCAGAAAGAGGAGAAGGAGCAGAAATGCAACAAAAAATAGTGTTTCCCCATATTTTACCACCTCATACGTACTTTTCCGCAAAATTCCCTGCGATAGGTAACCTGTACCTCTCACCCCTGTAAGCTTTGTACATAAGAAGTATCCATAGAACTATTGAAACTATGAAGACCACAAGACCGAGCAGGCCGCCCACCACCCATCCCACGAGAGGCACCATCATCACTATCGGAATAAGCACCCACTGGATAACCAGAATCACCCCGAAAACCACAATGCTCTGCACCGCATGAAAGCGCACAAATTTGTTATCCTTCTCAATCACATAAAATACTATCCCGGTTATAATCCCCAGAAGATAGCAGAGCAAACCTGCAATATTCTCTTCCAGACCTGTACTTGTTTTTCCACCCAACCCTTTCACCACCTCCCATTCTATTCTTTTAATGGTGGGATATAATGTTTTCGGCTTCAGAATGGATTAATCCTCCCTTCCCTTCCACCCCCTGGGATATGTGCCGGTGCTCATGAGTACCCGCGTTGTCTTAACCGCAATTCCCGAGTTTTCTGTGAGTATGCTCTTCGTGTCCATTTTCGCCTTGCCCAGAGCGATGAGCTCCCCCTTGAGGGTGAACATGGCCACCAGATCGCCAGGGCTGAGCTCACTGTCCACCTTGGCTATGCCGGGTATCGCCAGGTTGGCGCCATGGCAGAGGGCGTCAACTGCAGAATCGCGCACCACCACGCGGGGGAGGTGCTTCACCGCATGCTCCACCGGCAGAATAGCTTTGCGGAGGAAGCTCTCATCACCATCCTCGCGCCAGAAATGGTAGGCGTCACAGAGGTCGTGCAGTGTTACAAGCGTTTCCTCAGTGAAGCTCCCGCTCTTTGTGCGTCTTAGTTCAAGCATGTGGGCGCCCACGCCCAGAACCTCGCCCATGTCGTGGCACAGCTTGCGTATATACGTGCCTGCTTCGCATCCTACGCGGAAGAGAACATCCCTTGCGTCGACCTCAAGAAGCTCCATATAGTATATTCTGCGGGTGCGCAGCTGGCGCCTCACAGCGCTCTTCACAGGCGGGCGCTGTACTATTGCCCCGGTGAACTCCTCAAAAACCTCCCTGAGGCGAGTCTCTGCAGCATCGCCATGGAGACGCATCACGCACACGTACTCCTTACCCGCCGGGAGAAGCACCTGGAGTATGCGGGTGGACTTTTCGAGACCTATGGGGAGGACTCCAGAAACCTTGGGGTCGAGGGTACCCCCGTGGCCAGCCTTCTTCAGATTCAAAATCCTCTTGACCCACGAGACAACCTCATGGGAGGTGGGGCCACGGGGTTTGTCGAGGTTCACAAAACCATAGGTTATGTGCTCCTCGATGGTTCTCTCAGAAGGGCGCTTCCCGAATTTATCGCTGGTTTTCGCCTTGGTGCGGGTTATCAGCTTCCTCTCAACCTCAGAAGGTAGCCTGCTCATTCTTCAATTCCCGCTTCCTTCAGAGCCTTCTCAATCTCCTCCCTGGAAGCGCCCTTCTTTATCTTCAGTGTAACATCGAGAGGCTCAAGGTGCTTGACATTGCACCTTCTGCGCTTTATCCAGGGCGAGTCTACAAGCACAAAGTTCTTGTCTATCTGTTCAACCACAACTGCCTTCTTACCAGCTTCTCTGCCTGCAAGTTTCACACATACTCTTCCAACTTCAAACATTGTCTATCACCTCACTGTTTCCAAAGCTCGTCCCTCTTCAGTCGCCTTCCGGGTTCATCCTCGCTTTGGAGCTGGTTACCCGTCTCGGGCGGAGCCCGATAGGGTGACGTTAGTTACCCGTTTCGCACGAAGTGCGATAGGGTGACTTTTAATTACCTTTACCCAAATGATAGGGTGACAGGGATATGCAAAGAGAGATTATCTCAATAACATCTTCAGCTTCGTAAAGACCGGTGTTGAGCACAATATCGTAGGGCGAGAGGTCCTCTATGCGAATGCCATAAATCTCCCGGTAGCGCCTGGCCTCGCTCTCCTCCCGCATCTTCGTCTCCTCCAGCGCCCTCTCATATTCAATGCCCTCACGCCTGGCCACACGCTCTGCGCGCACCTCCAGAGGGGCCTTAAGCCAGATTTTGATTTCAGCTTCTGGGAGAAGCCAGGCGGTGAGTCTGCCGTCAACGACAGCATCGCCACTCTTTGCCAGCTCCACCTGGCGCTCATCCACAAGGCGGTCTACCTCATGGTGCTCCTCTGCATACCTGGAGAACTCCGCCAGGGTCATGCCCCGCTCCTTTGCAAGCGCCCTGAAGACCTCGCCCGCACTCACATGGCGCAGATTGAAGCGTGAAGCTAAGGCTCTGGCTACGGTTGTCTTTCCCGAGCCTATGGGTCCGCTGACTGTTACTATCATTCTCCTCTCACTAGCCTTTTCAGCTCAGCGCGCATACATGCAGAGCAGAGGTAGCCGCCGTAGGGGCGCGAAACCCTGCGCTGTGAGCGCTGCAGCTTTCGAATCTCAGCACTTCGCCCTCTTGCAACGCCGTGCAACTCGCGCTTGCACAGGGCGCACTTCGCATAACCCGGGCGCTTCTTCTTGAAATGGATTACCACCCTTCCTCCAGGTGTTCGCTTTGATATCTTCTTTACAGAGCGTGACCTTTTGCTCGGTTTCATACTCACTACCTCCAATAAGAACTTTTCTGTGTGTAATTATGCGATATAAAGATTTCTAAGGCCCTTCTATGTTAAGAATCTTCTTAAGCAGCGGCGACACCGCAAAGGAGCTGAGGATATACCAGCCAAACCATCCCAGTGTGGTGCCATACTTGGGCAGCTCAAAAGGCAGGGTAACCACTGTCATACTGGGGGGCAGGGTGTAGCGCAGCCAAGAGAAGATCAGAAATATGGGAATTATTGTATAAAACATGGGTTTGAAGGAGGTTCCCATCATCTCACGCTGCACCGTCATCATCTCTGTATTAATTTTCTTAACTTCCTTCATGTTCCCTGCCTTCTGTGCCTTCTTCAGCCTTTTCTGAAGCTCCTTCATCTTCTCCTTTACCTTTCGCATCTTGCGCTGGTCAACAACACGTGCAGTTACCAGGGTAATGAAGAGGGAGACCAGTGTAGAGACTATGAATATGCCCACCATATAGTTCATCCTTTCATTGGCGGTGAGGTGGAAGAAGAGTCCCAAGGTGGCATCCATCACCGCATACAGGGGTTCTAGAATCACCGGCATTTATATCGCCTTCACAAGTTGTTCTACCGCCTCCTCGAGGCGGTTATCGTGGTTTTCAACTATCATGACAGTCGCACCTGTAAGCGTTGCATACGCCATTGCAGCAGCGCGATTTATAGCCTGGTGCTGAGCTATCTCCTCCATGGTATCTTCATCTCTCACGCGCGTCACATCGCTGGTGCGCCTCATCTGAATCTCCTCCGGACTGGCTTCGACAAGCACTATCTGCGTTGGCTTGAGATCCTCCAGTACCCAGCTTGGCAGGCCTGGAAGATAGCCCGCAGGCGTCTTGATGGTGCAGTGAGTATCCACTATCACATTGTTAACCTCTGCCACATTGGCTATAGCTATTGCGGCAAGCTTCTGAATTTTCTTCTGTACATCAGGTGAGAGCCTCCGCATCTCATCGCGGTCACTTACAAGCTTCTGTTTTTCCGCTACCTCAAACATCTTATCACCAAAATTTATAATCTCAAATTTCTCCTCCAGCTTCTCCAGCGCTGAGTTGAGCACAGTGGTTTTTCCAACGCCTGGTATGCCTGTGACCACCACACACTTCATCAATCAACCTCCTAGAACAGATCGCCCACAACCTTCCTGAGCATCGGGTGAATCTCCATTATCTGCTGCTTTGCAATTTCCTCGTACAGGCGATAGAGGATTCCAACTGTTAGGAGCACTCCAGTACCGCCGCCGAGGGCACCGGTGAGGTCACCGAAGGCGGCGAGCATGCCAACGGCTGCGCCGCCAAGCACCGTAACCGCAGGTATGTAACGCTGAAGCACCCGCTCTATAATGCGTATGTCGCCCCTGAAGCCTGGTATCTTCATCCCGCCCTGCTGGAGATTCTTTGCAACGGTCTTGGCGTTCATGCCAGTGGTCTCCACCCAGAATATGGAGAAGAGCACCGAGAGTGAGATGAGCAGCAGGGTGAAAATCACCGCATGCACCGGATCAAAATCTGCCCTGTAGATCGGCGTCGGGAAGGTGAAGTACTTAACTATACCCGTCGCAGCCCCTGTGGCCTGGTCTATTGTGCCAAGAAGCGGATAGCCCATACTCTGGAGCACCGTAGCCCATAGCTGCACATTGGCCATAAGGATACTTGCAAAGATTACAGGGATGTTGCTGGCGTAGATGAATTTGATGGGATACCTTCCGCGTGCCCCGCGGAACCTGCCGTAAGTGAGAGGTATCTCCACACGCATGCTCTCAAAGTAAACCACGATACTAAACACAATGAGGGTACCCAGCAGCGGTACGAGGGAGAAAAAGTCAGGATAACCCTTGAACAGGGTGTAGAAGAACTTGGGTACTATGCCTGCAGGAGCACCACCACTGAAGAAGGGGTTGAAGCCGCGCCAGGCTATCTCCTCGCATACCCCGGCGACGATGAACAGACCTATACCAGAACCAAAACCCCACCTCGAGACAACCTCGTCCATGTATATGAGCATAGCACCTGCAGCGATAAGCTGTGCCACTATCAGGAACTGGTAGAAGGGGTCATTGCCCTGTGCTGGCAGAGCGCCCATAAGCACCATTACACTCGCTTCAAATACGGTGAAGAAGAGGGCAAGCAGCTTCTGTGTACCCATGTAGATTGCCTTATCCCTGGGCTGGGAGAGGTCAAGGTCTATGAGCTTACCACCCACGAGTATCTGAAGAATAATTGAGCCTGTTACGATAGGGCCTATGCCCAGCGTCATAAGCGTGCCGAATTTGCTCGCCATTATTGTCTGAAGCGTGGCAAAGTAATTTATAGCGCGCTCATGGTCCAGCCCGTAAAGCATTGTATTTGCAAGGAGAAGATAAACTACCAGAACAAGGACAACCCACTTAAGGCGGTCCTTGAAGCTGAGTATCACCCGAGGACGTTCCACCTCAGGCAGGCTGGTCAGTAAGCCTTCAAAGTTGTGCAGAATGCCCATTACGGCTTCACTCTCCGTCACGCCGGGGAGCCGGACTCCCGGGTAACCAGCACTATTGCCTCACCACCGGCTTCGGTTATCTTCTTGACAGCAAGCGAAGAGAACCTGGGCGCCTTAACCAGAAGCGCCCGCGTAACCCTACCGGTACCGAGAACCTTTTCCACGTTCAGCTTAGTAACATCCACCTCTATCTTACCATCGACCTCTCTGGCGATACCACGGGCGAGGAGCTCATCCACAAGCTCATCGAGCTCACCCACATTTATCGTCTCATATACATCCTTCACTTCCGGGGGTAAATCGAAGCCCCGTCTGCCAAAGTAGCCCGGAGCATACTTTATTATCCATGTCCACTTACCCTTAAGGCCTCCGGCCATGCCGGTGCCGCCTCTGTTTCCTGCTCCCCGGGCCTTCTTGTGCGAACCCCGTCCGCAGGTTCGTGAGCCGCGCTTTTTGCGTATCTTCCTGTTTTTCAGCGCCATTAGCGCATCCTCCTTAGAAGCTCCTTCATGGCCTCGCCCCTGTAGCCCAGAGCAGCACCCTCCACGAAGCTGCGCTTTATCCCGCGGTAACCCTTGCGCGGTGGATGCAGCCTGAACACCGGCTTGAGGTCAGGTATATCACTGAGTTCTGCCTTGAAATCAACAAAAGCCTTTGCAAAGTCGTCTATGCTCTTAAACCGGGTGTGCTCCTTCACATAGGCATCGGTTAGCTTTTCTCCGCCCACAAGCTCACCTCTCCTGCGAAGGATGAGTGCCACCTCGTCAGCGCTAACTTCGCCCCAGGTTATGTAGTCCTTTACCTTCTGCAGCATTCCCGCATAGGTGGGGCGGTCATCTATAAAGACGCAGTGGTTCACCCGGGTAAGCCGCAGCATCGTAAGCGTATCTTCAACCTCCTGCGGGACGCCCACGCGCCCCCGCACTCTCACCACAGAAAGACGGCGCATCTTACTCCACCTCGCCTTCGGCCATGCTCACTGCCCTGGCCTCTCTCTCCGTCAGCTTCATCAGCGTTGTGTTGCGCAGAGCCTCGTAGGTAGCTTTAGCGGTGTTTATGGTGGTGCGCGTCTGTCCAGAGGTCTTACTCCATACATCGGTAATGCCCGCGAGGGCGAGAATCTTCTTGCTGACATTGTTTGTAACCAGTCCCACACCCCGGGGTGCAGGCAAGAGGGTCACGCGAACACTTCCTGCTCGTCCAGTGACCGCGAAGGGCACGCTGTGCTGCGTCCCGCAACCGCATTCCCAGCTGCCGCAGCCACGCGCAACCTGAATCAGGTTGAGCTTTGCATCGCGAATAGCCTTGCGTATCGCAGGGCCCACCTCTCTGGCAACGCCTTTACCCAGGCCCATGTAGCCGTTCTTGTTGCCCACCGCCACAGTGGCGCGGAAGCGCACCCTTCTTCCAGACTTGTGCATCCTCTGCACCAGATTTATGTCGAGAACCTCTTCGGTGATCTCGGGGAGGAGAATATCAACTATCTCGGGCTCCATAATGGGTAAGCCGAGCTTGAAAATCTCACCTATCCTGGTAATCTCTCCGTTTTTCACCATCGCCCCAAGGCGCGTTACAGGTTCCCACTCAAGCTCTTCCACCATTATTATGCACCTCTTATCTTCTCAAGCACCTCATCGAAGTGCTCGGGCAGCTTTTCCGGATCAAGACCCTGCTTCAGATAATCGCCAAAGCGCCTCTGCTTCTCCTCCTCGTCGAGGAGCTTCGCATACGCTGCGATGTGCTCCCCGCGTATGCGCTCCATGCTGGGGAACACCTCCTCATCCGCAGGCACCTCCACGCCAGCATCAACTATACCCTTAAGCGCCGCAAAGGCTTTGCTGCCCGGGATAGGGCGGAGCAACCCCAAATCGAATACCGCCTCGCCGATGCCCTTCTCAAGGGCGCGCTTGCCCAGGAGGTAGCCCACCAGGTAAGCGGAGCACAGGTTAGAGGTGCTGCCCTTCCAGCCAAACTTCGCCAGCTCCTTTGAATGAACAGACACCTTTGTTACATCACCTTCAGGTGAGTACTCAACCACTTGCCCAATCACGTGTTTATTTGTGAACCTCATAACCGCACGGGGTTTGCCTGAAAGTAAAAGCTTCAGCCTGTGTCTGTAGTCTGTTCTTTTTTCCCTTCTCCTTCTGAAGGGCACTCGATACCTAGCACCTCTTGCCATTAAATATTCACCTCTCGCTAAGCTCGTGTTCCGCTATGTAGCTCCGCAGGTGTGCCCTGCTCCTGAAGGCACCACCCTTTGCCATGCGGTAGAGTTTCCTGTAAACTGTAGGCTTGATTTCGCCGCTATCGCGCAGCTCGCGCAGCATCTTACGAAGGGCGCGTATTGTCGTCATCCACCTCTCCTTCTTTCCATACCTGGCGTACTTGGCACCCTTCCTGCTGCCGTGCCCGTGCCTTCTTCCCTTCTTCTTCTGGAGCGCCAGCTTCTTCTTGCGGTAGCTGCTGATTCCCCGCTTCTGTCTTGCACGTATAATTCCCTCGGCAATTAGCCTGCGCACATCATCGCGGGTGACTGCTTCGCTCACATCCTCTGTCGCCTCGGGATCAATCCATATCCTGTTCTCTCCCGCTTTGAGCAGCGACGCTGCCATTCTGCGCTGAGTTCTCAGTGTCATAATCTTAAGCCTCCGAAGGTGGGTTAAGAACCTTAATATTCAGCTCCTTAGCTTTCTCAAGCATCAGCAGGCGCTTTCTTCTGCCCACACGCGCGGAGATGCGCACCGCCTCACTGCTCGCGTCTATCCCTTCAAGCTCGGCTAAGTTGTGCACCAGAACCTCGCGGTAGCCCGAGGGATGAAGACCTCGAAGCGAGGCGTCGTTACCATAGCCTATTCTCGGTGAAAGGAACTTACCCTTCTTGTATATACGCGTCTTGCTGTGCCTGCCCTTCGGTCTCCGCCAGCTGCCGCGGCTCAGCTTTTTGTGACGATGATAATCAACACGCTTGAACTCCGGTTTTTTCTTTGTCCTCATCTGCACCACCTACACAGGTATGCCATCCCGTTCAACGAGATAAATACCATCCTGAAAAACTCGGGGGTCGCGCTTCCTGACCCTGGTAAGCTGCTCTATTCTTGCCACCGTCTGACCCACCTCTTCTTTGTTTATTCCCTCGACGGTTATCTCCTGACCAGAGACCTTAACTGTACAGTCCCCGAATATCTCAGTCTTTCTCGGAACCTTCTCGCCCAGGAAGTTCTCAACCACTATCTCTCTGCCCTGGACCTTCACAGTTATGGGGAAATGAGAATAAACTACCTTCATCCTATAGGTGAAGCCCTGGGTTACGCCCTTTATCATATTCCGTATATGCGATGCGAAGGTCCCCACCATGGCGCGCTGCCTCCTCTTCGGGAACCTCGCCTCTATCGTCACGGAACCATCCTCTTTATAGAGCCTTATTCCGGGGTAGGTAAGGCGCTTCTGAAGCTCACCCTTTGGGCCGCGAACCACCACATTCTCGCCGAGCAGCTCCACATCCACGCCCTCGGGGATTTCAACAACCTCTTTGACCAGCGGCTCTTCTCCCACGGCAATCACCTCAGTAAACGTAGGCGAGGAGTCTTCCTCCTATTCCTCGCTCCTTTGCCTCGTACTGGCTCATAACGCCCTGCGAGGTGGAGATTATTATAACTCCAAAGCCGCTTGCAGGCAGGAAGCGCTTCTCATATTTCTCGATATTGTCCCTGCCAACAGCGTACCGCGGGCGAATAACGCCGCAGTCGTTTATCTTGCCAGTGAGCGTCACCTTGAACAGCCCTGACCTTCCGTCGTCCACGAACTCGTACTCCTTAACGTAGCCATATTCCTGCATCACCCGCAGCACCTGCGCTATTATCTTTGATGCAGGCTTAACCACGCAGTGAAGGCTACCGTTGTATTCACTGTTTTTTATGATTGAAAGTGCATCTGCCAGAGTATCGAAGCGCATTATCAAACACCTCTACTCGTACTTTTTAAAGCCTATCTCAGGGGCCACCTCGCGGAAGCAGTGCCTGCACAGGTAGAGCCCGTATCTTCTTATTACCGGGCCGTGAGAGCCACACCTTCGGCACTTCCTCGCCCCTCTGCCTATATTCCTAACCACAGCTATGCCTCCACCTCAACGTTGAAGGTTTGCCTGATGAAATCAATCGCCTCATCTTTGGTCACAAGGTGCTTCTTGCCCACCTTGGTATTCTTCAGCTTGCGGTGCTTTACGCGATAACCAGGGCGCTCAATGGCAACGCACACGTCCATGCCATAGATACCCACCATGGGGTCGTACTTCACACCCGGCAGATCTATGTGCTCCCTTATTCCAAAGGCAAGGTTGCCCTGCTCGTCAAAGTTGCGCGCACTTATGCGTTTATCCACAGCCGCAAAGACTTTATCCAGGAATTCTGTTGCCTTCTCATCCCGCAGGGTCACCTTGCAGCCTATTGCTAAGCCCTTTCTTATCCCGAAGGGCTGAATTGTGCGTTTGGCAAAGGTCTGCACGGGCTTCTGCCCTGTAAGCTCTTCCAGCAGCTTCTCGCCCTTTGCAAGGCGTTCACCCGCCTCACCGATGCCCATGTTCACAGTAACCTTTGCTATCTTGAGCTTCCTCATCGGGTTCAACTCAGCACCTCCGGAAGCAGGGGCTTGTTCTCACCCACAACAAAAACGTAGTCTTCGATGGTCTCAAACTCTCCATCATCGCCGGTGAGCACCACCACATTTGGCTGGGGGCTGCGGACCTGTTTAATCTCCTTAATCCTGGCCACCTCACCCATGTGGCTTCCGCCGATTATGTAGGCGAGATTGCCCTCTTTGTAGGGCACATGCTTCTTTATATTACCCTTTTTGAGGGTGATAAGAAGAGTATCCTTGGTGGAATAAACATCCTCCTCCGGCTTTGTGGCGTCCTTAACACGAAGAAGAACATTTCTGCCGTCATGGAGGTTGAGCTGGATGTGCCCTCCCCTTACGACTGTCTTGTCGTTAATCCGGCACAGCTTCGCGCCTGCACGCGACTTGGCGATATCTCTGAGCACAAGCCTGCCCTTTCTGTCAAAGAGCACCACCTTATAGACATTTGCCTCGGGTATGGTGATTATGTCCATCAATCCCACAGGGAACTTGTGGTCCTTCCGTGGCTTTCCATCCACCTGCACCTTACCAGCCTTGATTATCTTCTTTGCCTCACGCGAATTCTTGGCATAGCCCAGCATATCCCTTACCACTATTAGAAGGGCCATGCTGCGCTCCAGTGGATGGGGCCCTGCTCTGGGCTTCACTATGAACTTGCTCTCCCTGCGGGGTACCTTCACCGCCTTGGGTGCTGTTAAACGCTTTGCATGCTTGCTCATGAACACTACCTCTCAAGTATGTTCTTTCTCTCCTCGTCTTTAAGCTCCAGCTTTACAATTTCCACATTTGAAGGATGAACAGGATACAGACGTTCACTTCCATCACTGCGCTGCACTGTAACACCATTCACATATATGCGCATGCGCTTCAGGTCTACTCTCTCAACGATACCTTCGTGTCCCTGAAAGTCGCCGCGAAGTATACGCACAGTATCGCCCTTGCGCACAGGTAAGCTTCGCCTGTCGTACTCCTCGCGAAGGCTCTCGCTGAGGTGGGCACTCACAAGCTTCTGCCTGCGGTGCAACAGCGCATTGAAGAGCGCCTTCCTCTGCTTTCTCGGCTGTCTGCTCGACATCTGAACCACCTAAACTATTATGCTGGCGACGCTGGCTATCTTGGACCAGCGCTCCGCCGCCTCCTTCGCAACAGGGCCCTTAATCTCGCTGCCCTTGGGCTCACCCTTTTCATTGGTTATCACAGCAGCGTTATCCTCAAATTTGATGCGCTCGCCACTCCGGCGGCGGTACTCCTTGCGCTGGCGTATTATCACTGCACGCACCACCTGCTTTCGCATCTCGGGGGTGCCCTTCTTCACCGACGCAACCACAATGTCGCCCACACCAGCGCTGGGCTGGCGGCGGCGCGTACCTTTAAATCCAATAACCTGGATGATCTCAATCTCCTTTGCACCCGTGTTGTCTGCTACCTCCAGGCGTGCACCGCTGGGGAGTGCCCTGACAACATTTGCCCTGATTCCCTGCATATCACTGTGCCTCCTTCTCAATCACCACAAAACTCTTGGCCTTGCTTATGGGCCTGCACTCCATAATCTTTACTCTATCTCCAACCTCTGCGGAGATGCAGGGCGGATTGTGTGCAAGTATCTTGCGCCTGCGTTTCTCGTATCTTTCGTATTTCTTAATGTAACGAAGGTAATCTTTTTGAACTACAACGCTGTCCTGCATGCCGTTGCTAACGACAGTGCCCTCTATAATCTGCCCTCTTACCTTGAGGTGCCCGTGAAAGGGGCAGTTTTCATCCTCACAGCTCTTTTCAGGTGCCTTGACATCAACGCCTATATCGCGCATACTTTTTCACCTTTTTATCCTGTCTTCCGGCCTGGCAATCAAAGCCTTGCCATCAACGTCCACAACGCTCTTGCCCACGCGAAACCGGAAGGTGGCAATTGCCTTCGCCACCCTTTTCCGCTTTCCTTTCACATCCAGGGTAAGCGTGTTTCTTGTCTCGTCGACCACCACGCCGCGAAGCCCCACAAGGCTCGCATCCGTGGCGCTCACAATTTCGCATTCCAAACCTATGAGTTCGTGTTTTGTTATGTACCTTGTCCGGAGTTTCATAATGGCTCAGTAACCTTTTCTTTCATTATGGTGAGTATTCTTGCTATTGTCCTGCGAAGCTCGCGGACCCTTCCTGGATTCTCGGGCACGCCCACCGACGCAGCCTTTGAGCGCTCCTTGAGGAGTTCCTTTCTCAGCTCTTCCAGCTTCTCCTTCATCTCCTCCACGCCCATTTCGCGGACCTCGCTTGCCCTGAGTATCGCCATCTACTTCTCCTCCTTGGCCTCTGTGCTCTCCTCTTTCTCAGGAGCCTTAACCTCTACAGCTTTCTCTGGCTTAGCACTCTTCTCGCCTGCCTTGCGCTTGACCTCTTCCACATCCACCTTCTTCTTGCCCGGGCCTTCCTCTGCAATCTCCTCCTGAAGCTGCTCCACAAGCTTCTCTATCTCTTCTGCCTTCTTCTCAACCACAGGCGAGGGGGTTGTAATCTCTGGCTGCTCCCTGTAAACTATATCATCAGGCAGGCGTGTACCCGGAGGCATTATCTTTACCTTCACACCTATTACCCCCGGCTTTGGTGCAGCCACGGCATAGCCCTCCTTCACGTACATCATCGCAGGTTCACCGCAGTGTTTGAGGTAGCCGTCAACAAACTTAACCGTCTTGGAGCGCTCACCTGTGAGCTTGCCGGAGATGGTTATCTCCGCACCCCTTGCTCCGGCCTCCATTATCCGGCGCAGCGCAGTATACGCCGCCCTTCTGAAGTGGATGCCGCGCTCCAGGGCATTTGCTATGCTACTTGCCATAACATTCGGATTCAGCTCAGGAACCTCAAGCTCATTTACCTCAACCTGGGGGTTGTCAAGGCCAAATCGAGTTTTGAGTATCGTGGTAAGCTTGCGTATTGCCTGCCCCTTGCGGCCTATAACCAGACCGGGACGCTGCACATGCAAGATAATGCGCGTGCCCAGAGGAGTGCGCTGGATGTCTATCTCTCCGCACCCGGCGCGCTCCAGCTCACGCTCCAGGAACTCCTTGACCTCAAACTTGCGGATGTTGTCCTCGATGAACTTTCTCTCCAGCGCCATTGAATCACCTTTCCTCGAGAATCACTTCCACATGCGTAGTGGGTGTGTTGTTGGGCGATGCTCTGCCGTAAGCACGCGGGCGCCAGCCGCGAATCACAGGGCCGCGCTGTGCAGCTATGTGCTTTATGACCAGCTTCTCAGGATCCAAACCTTTGTACTCAGCATTTGTCCGGGCACTCTCCAGGAGCTTGAGGATGTGCCTTGCAGCCTTCTGGGGATACCTGCCCGCATCGGCCTTCACCAAGCCTCGACGGTGGGCCACGCCCTTTTTGAACCTTCTCAGAGGTAAGGGGCGACGCATGGCAATTATATCCTCGAGGTAGCGCTCCGCCACCCCGAGTTTCATCCCGCGCAGCTCCCGCGCAAGTTCTATGCTCCACTTTGGAGAGATGCGCATTGTTCTCCCGATTGCCTTAGCAACCTTCTCCTCGTCTTCAGCCCTGAATGAGTAGCCCAGCTTGCCCATCTACACCACCTACTTCAACGGTACGTACATGGAGCTTCGGGTTGCTCCCATACCCGGCGAGCCGTGCCTCACGCGCCTCCTGGTGGGTGCGAACTCACCCAGGTAGTGGGCCACCATCTCGGGCTTTATCTCCACGCGCGCCCATTCCTTGCCGTTGTGCACCTCAAAGGTCAGGCCCACCATGTTTGGCAGGATTATCATATCCCTCGCATGGGTGCGCAGCTTAACCCGCTTTCCATCCATAGCCTTCTTCATCTTCTCCATGAGCTTCTTCTGCAGCGGCGTTAAACCCCGCTTCAGCGAACGTCTCTGACGCGCTGGCAGAAGCTCTATAAGCTCGTCGATGCTCATCTTCTTCAGCTCATCAAGAGTATAACCGCGATATTTGAATTCCTTCCTAGCCATATCTATCGCCTCCCTGTCCTTCTTGCAGCGATTAATCCCACCTTCCTGCCCGGAGGCATTCTTCGCGAGATAGTCGTGGGCTTACCCGGCGAGTGTGAGCCGCCGCCAAAGGGGTGGTCCACAGGGTTCATGGCAACCTTCCTGACGATAGGCCAGTACCTCGCCTTTGAGCGCAGCATATGGAAGCGCTTACCAGCTTTCATGATTGGTTTATCGCGCCTCCCGCCTCCTGCAACCACGCCTATGGTCGCCCTGCACCTTGCATCCAGTGCCTTGAGCCTTCCGCTGGGGAGCTGGATTATTGTTCTCTCACCTTCGTGGGACACCACAAGACCATAGGCGCCAGAACTCCTTATAAGCTTGCCCCCGTCACCGGGGTGATTCTCTATATTGCTGACAGGCGTACCCTCAGGTATGTTCGCAAGAGGAAGCACATTACCGGGTGCAATAGAAGCTTTGGCACCAGTTTCAATGGTGTCGCCGACCTTAATCCCCTCCTGAGCAAGAAAATACATCTTCCCCTCTCCCTCAAACGCCACCCGGATAAGCGGCGCAGTTCGCGCAGGGTCGTGTAGTATGTCGATAACCCTGCCCACCACCTTTCCGGTCTTCTCCTTCTCGTCGTACTTTCGATACTTGAGTTCACAGCGATAACGATGAGAGGGTGCCCTGAACCCAATGCTTCCCTTTCCCCGGCGCTGTGAAATTATACGCTTGCCCATATCAATCACCTAAAATATTCCTATCCTCGTGGCTACCTCTTCCGCCCTGTACTCGGGCGCCAGCTTGACGTATGCCCTTTTTATTCCTCTAGGAGTTATGGAAGTGTTAACCTCTTCCACCTTTACTTCATACAGCTTTTCCACAGCATCCTTTACCTGTTCCTTGTTGGCCTCTCTTCTAACCACAAACACGAGTTTGTTCTCCTTCTCAATCATCTTCATCGACTTTTCCTTAACATCCGGATAGATAATTACTTCATGTGGATCCATGCTCAAAACCTCTCTTCCAGCACCTTCAGGGCATTTTCAGTATACACAGTGAGCCTGCCCGGATGTGCTCCCGGGGCAAGGTCCTCTGCGCTCAGGTTTCTGGCGAGAACCACATCCACACCTGCAAGGTTGCGCGCACCCCTCAGGATGCCCTTATCCTCGCCAACCACAATTAGAACGCTTTTCCTGTTCTTGTAGCGCCTTCCGCGGCGCTTGCCCACACCGGCGCGAATCTTGCGCCTGGAAGCGCGCTCCACATCCCCGAGAAGCTTCAGCGATGCAAAGAACTCCTTCACATCCTTAACCTTTGAAAGCTCTTCAAAGGCGTTCTCCACCACAACAGGAAGCTCAATGCCCTCGGGCACACGGTGACCTCTTGCGACAACAATCTCCCTGTTTGCAGTGGCTGCTATCGCTGAGGCTATAGCTTTAAGCCTCTCTTTGCGGTTTATCTTCTCATAAATCCTCTTTTCAACTTTAGGGGGATGCGCTCGCCGCCCGCCTACCGCCTGGGGCACAAAAGCCGCCCTTCCTGCTGCAGGATTTCGGGAGCCCTTCCTGCGAGGCACCCTTGATACGCCGTGCCCAGGCCCCCAGGATTCTGCGGAGGTGCGCTTGCCAGCATACCAGTCGCTGCCGTAAGGCTGCAGGCGATGGGACTGCTGCACTATAACTGCACGCTTTATAATATCCGGACGATACTCGGTGGCGAATACTCCGGGAAGCTCCACCTTTCCCTTGGCTTTACCATCCAGTGAATAAAGAGTAGTCTTCATGTTCATACACCCTGCTTTGACTCAAGACTCAGGTAGGCAACCTGGGGCTTGCCCTCGGGCAGATGCTCCGGCGGACGAATCGCCGGGCGAAGGCGCACAAGCCTCTTCCTTGGCCCGGGTATAGAGCCCTCAACGATTATGTAATCGCCGCGAACAACACCATAGCCCAAAAATCCGCCCTTGGGCGTAACCTCCTCGCCCTTTTCACCTATTTTAAGAATTCGCTTATTGTACTCGGTGCGGTGATGATAGCCCATCTGACCACTCTGGGGCACACTCCACATCATTGCAGAGGGATGCCACGGCCCCAGCGTACCCGCGGTTCTCCTGCCCTTGCGCGTCTTGTGGTGCAGGATCTTAACACCCCATCTGCGCACAGGGCTCTGGAAACCCTTGCCCTTTGTAACTGCCATTACATCGACGAACTCGCCCTCCTCGAACACATCGCCAGCGCGAATCTCATTGCCGAGCAAACCCCTGGCGTGCTCAAAGGCCTCGTCCACCTTACCCGAAACCAGGTACTCCATAACCTCGGGCTTCTTCTTTCCTATTCCCGTAGCCCCGGGGAGGGTGTGCACCAGCACCCTAACCTCCGTGGCGTCATCCAGATAAGACTCAAGAGCTTCAATACCCTTCTTCAGCTTTTTTGGCACCGGCAGCCGCCTGGCAAGAGCTTTGTCCAGCTTTTCTGCCCAGGCCTCGCCTATGGTGCGCAGTCCTTCGCTGCGCTTTCCATAGAGCCTCACCCCGAAGACCTTAAGGGGCGGTGTCTCAATCACAGTCACCGCCTTTGTTACCTCTTCACCATGGGTGAGGCTGTGCGGGTAGTCATCAATGAGCACAACATGAGTCATTCCCGCCTTATAGCCCGCAAATCCCTGTACCCTCACTCTATCTTCAACTACCCAGCGCTTTATCTTGGGCACTGGCGAGGCAGCGCGCTTGCGCGGGCTGAATCCAAGGCTTCCGCGATGCGGATGATGCGCTCTCTTTCCCATTTCTTCACCTCATCACAATCTGGTGCCTCCTCTTTTGGAGTTGCACCCAGAACAAAATTCCCCCTGGCTTTCCGGCTCAGAGGGGAATGGTTTACTGAAAAGATGTATTACTGGTATATATAGATTTCGTTGGTTCTGTCACAACACTGAGATGTGGGTTTTAGAAAGCAGTAACATTGGTAATGGTTTATAGAAAAATATGAGGTGCGAGTAATCCAGATATTATCAAAATTATTTGATAATCAAAAACTTTTGATGGGTGCAAAGATGAACCTCCTTACCACAGTGCTAGGGGAATATGCAAAGTTGCTTGTGGAGGTAATCCCATACTTCACTCTAGGCACATTATTTGCCGCAGTACTCTCTACCTACATGAAGCCTGAGCACGCCTACAGATTTCTCAAGCGAAATGCCTCCTCTGTCTTTGCGGCTTCTGCACTTGCAGCGCTCCTGCCAGGGTGCTCGGATGGAAGTTTGCCCTGGGGAGGCTCATTCTCCCTTTTATTTTCACCTCCCCCTTGGAGTTCTCCTCAATATCGCAGAGAGACGCTTTGACTACCAGCGCAGCTCATTTACCATAGCTCAGGCATGTTCTTGCAAAGGCGCATGTACTTCCTTCTGGGGCTTGCTATTGCTGCGGTATTCTCCGCCCTTGTGCCTGAGGATGCAATACACGCTACATCGGCACGGCTTCGCAATACACGCGGGCATTTCCTTCGCCAGGATATACAGCAGAAAATCTGGAGCATGATTCTCCTCAGCGCTGCCCGCGAGTGGCAGAAATGACAGATAAAAATTGTTCCGAAATATATATTGATGTTGCATAAATTATAGATATTGAGTAGATTTGGCGGTTAATCCCAGGATTATAAGGAGGTTATTAAAATGGAAATAACTCTCGAAGAAAAAAATCTGATAATAAAAATTCCAAAAGACATGATTTCTCAGAATTTTATAAAGAGATTTATTGAGAGAGTAGAGCTGGAAGAGTTGGTAAAGGATTTTAAAATGACTGAGAGAGAAGCTTGGGAATTATCAGAAGAAATCAAAAGAAGCTGGTGGGAGGAGCATGGGAAGGAGATTCTAAAGAAAATAGGAGTTGAGAAATGAAAAGAATCATTCTTGACACGAATATTTTATTCTCCTCGCTGCTTCCTGCCAGCAGGGAAATCAGGGACGTGATTCTGCTCAGCGAGAATTTTGAATTTTACTCCTGTAACTATGCAATAGTGGAAATGTTTAAACATAAGAGTAAGATTGTAGAATCTGCTAAGATTGATGAATATAAAATTTTGGAGATCTTACATAAAATATTAAAGGCGATAACTTTTATTAGGGAGGATTCTGTATCAGAATTTAGCTTAAAAAGAGCATATGAATTGTGTCACGATGTGGATGAAAAAGATATACCATTTATAGCATTGACAATAGAACTTGATGGACTATTGTGGACAGGTGACAGGAAATTAAAAACAAAACTGGTTGAAAAGGGATTTGATAAATTTTTTGAAATATAACCTAAGCAAGCGCATACACCGCAGCACTGGCAGCAACCGGTATAAGAAGGTTGTCGTCCACCTTTATGGGGAGGGACTCCACAAACATTCCTGCCACTGCTCCCGCCAGCGCAAGCTTTGCCGCCTGAGCTGGCTCCACACCATGAAAGAAGACAAGATAGAGGAGCACGCCTAGAAAGGCATAGCCGGTGCCGAGCCCCGAACCCTCGAAACTCTTCACCCTGTTGTAGGGCACCCTTCTCCTGCCAAGCTTCCTTCCGGCTAGCGTGGATATGGAATCACCAAGAGCGAGAACCAGAATCCCGGAGCCCACCACAAAGAAGGGCGCATCCAGCAGTGAGCCGAAGATGAGCATCGTCGCAAACACGCCGAGGAAGAACCTGAAGGTTCCCCTGCCGGGGGACTGGGCCTTAACCTCCTCGCGCTCTGCCATATCCACAAGCGTTGCAAACACAGGTATTCGAACCCCGCGTTTATATAGATGGGCTATTCCATAACCCACCAGCAGCATCCCGGCCACAAGAGCCTCCGGCGCAAGCCAGGAGGAGAAGCGCTCATAGAAGAACTGAAGGTAGAAGGGTGTAATTGCACCGCTCATATGGATAAGCTGTCTCCTTGTCTCCGTGTCCATTCAACCACCCGCCATGAGAAAGCTTGGCTTGAAGATACTGAAGAGCAGTATAAGTACCATCGCTGTTGAAACCATGGCGGAGAGCTTTTCTGCCTCCTGGGTGGCAAAGAACTTTTCGAGGAGGAGGCGGAAGATGTGGTGCCCGTCCGTAGCAGCGATACCCAGATGGAGGGGGGCGAGGTTGATAAAGCCAATTCCCTGATTGAGCAGTGCAATCCAGTAGAGGGAGTAAAATATCATCATGGGCAGAGCCAAACCAGTGTAGCCGATGACATCCTCCTTCAGAGGAAAGAAGGTTTTCACGCCAATATACCCCCTTTCCGGTTCCTCCTCCCGTGGGGAGGTTACCAGATAGAAGATTCCCCTATCAGTGACTATTGAAATCCTCTCCCCCGGTTTGAGGCCTGTAACAACTTCATAAAAATCCTGGATGGTGTCGACTGCCTGTCCCTGAATCTTTTTTATAACCATGCCCTTCTCCAGCACCATCGACGCCGGCGAACCATCAATTACCTCGACTATCTGCACACCCCCGGAGGTGTCGTACAGCGCCCCGAAATAGAAGGGTATCGAGAGGGATACCAAGAAGGCCAGAAGGAGGTTTGCTGATGAACCAGCGGAGTAAACCTTGAGCTGGGTCAGCCAGGAGCTCTTCTTCAGACTCTCCTCCTCCGGCTCAACAAAGGCACCCAGTGGCAGAATCCCCACCAGAGCTATGCCAAGGGTTTTGATTTTTATGCGCTCTACGGCAGCGATAATGCCGTGGGCGAGCTCATGCACCACGAGCACAGAGACCAAGCCTATTATGCCGTACCAGAAGGGTATGGTGTACCCCGGCACCAGGGGTGTGGGCTGGAGCACATCCACACTCTTGAAGGAGAGGAAGTAGAATCCTATAATAAGGGCACCCACCATAACCAAAGCACCCGCGATGCCCACAAAGGCTATAGGGTAGCCCAGAGCCCTCCAGAACCTTTTGTAGCCCGCGACCTTAAGAATCAGGCCCTTCCCCCTCTCCGTCTTAATCACAAGGAGGATTGCATACCTATCCATGTTCAGCTTTCCTCTTTCTGCGACTTCAAGAATAATCAGCCACAGAAGCCCTGAAGCAATCAAAAAAACCTCGAGTTTTGAGGGTTTCCCTCCCGTGAAACTCAGCCAGAGAGCAGAGAGGGTGGCGATTATCACAAACCACTGCCAGTTACGCATTACGACACCTTTTTATTTTCTCACGTTTCAATACTATCCTTATGTATGCTGTAGTATTTATCACTGCAAAAGACGCCGCGCAGGCCAGAGAGATAGCGCGCAGACTGGTAGAAGAGAGACTCGCCGCATGCGCAAATATTATAGAAAAGGTCACCTCCATCTACTGGTGGCGCGGAAAGCTGGAAGAAGAGGAAGAGGTTTTAATTCTTATAAAAACGTTAAAAGAGAAGGTACCTGCGATAATAGAGCGTGTGAAGGAGCTTCATACCTACGAGGTGCCGGAGGTAATCGCCCTTCCGATTGTAGAGGGGAGTGAAGACTACCTCCGCTGGCTCGAAGAGGAGGTAGAGAGCTAACTTTTCGAGGTTTGAACATGAAAATTGAAGAACTGAAAGAGTTTATAGACGCCATGGGCGACATGGTTCTGATAATAGGTAAGGACAGGAGGATACTCGCCGCAAACAGGGCTCTGCTGGAACGCTGCGGATGTGAGAGAAGTGAAATTGTGGGCAAGCCCTGCCATACCATAAGCCACTGCCTCAAAATACCATGTCAGGAGGATGTCATCTGCCCCCTTGAGGAAGTGGTGACAAGAGGACAGGTTAAGAAGATAGTCCATACTCACTATGATAAAAAGGCCCGGAAGAGAGTTATTGAGATATCCGCCTCTCCTTTGAAGAGCAATGGAGAGATTATAGGTATAATCACAATTTTCCGTGATATAACTGACAGCTACAGCCTGCAGGAAAGCATGAAGGCAAATCTGGAAAAATTTAAGGAGACGCTGAAGATTAAGGAGCTTTTCAGCGATATCATTACCCACGACCTCTTGAACGTGGCGAACATAATCATGCTGCAGAGCGAGATACTTCTGGATAGAAAATCCTGCACAGAAATAAAAAAGGATCTGAAAAGACTCCTGAAGAATACAGAAAGGCTTGTGGACATGATAGAAAATGCCGCAAGGTATGCGCGACTCCAGAGCCTTGAGAGTTTTGATTTCAAGAAGATGGACATCACAAGGCTTCTCAAGGGGGTGGTCGCCACCTTTGAAGAAGCTGCAAGGGAGAAGAACATACGCATAGAGATGAGGGTTCGCTCACCGAGGGTGGCAATGGTGAATCCCAACATAGAATCGGTGTTCTACAATCTGATTTCCAATGCCATAAAGTTCAGCCCACCCAACAGCAAGGTTGTGGTTGATATCATCGACGAGAAGGATAGCTACCTGATTATGGTGAAGGATTACGGCCCGGGAATACCCGATGCTGAAAAAGAGAAGATATTTGAGCGGTACAAGCGAATAGAGAAGGGCACTGTCAAGGGTACGGGCCTGGGCCTGGCGATAGTCAAGCGCATCGCAGAGCTTCACCATGGCTCAGCCTGGGTGGAAGACAACCCTGAAGGTGGAAGTATCTTCTATGTCAGAATCCCAAAGAAGCAGAGGTGAAGTCATGACGGCGCTGTTCTGGGCAGACAGAAAGGCACAGGAGATAGCCAGGCGGAAGAGTTTTCGCTACATAGAGAGGGAGATTCCCAGCTTTGAGCGCTTTGTGGTGAAGACAAGCGCCAGCATCTCAGGTGTTCTGCACATCGGCAGACTGAGCGATACCATACGCGGCGAGAGTGTTGTGCGCGCACTGCGCGACGCCGGCTGTGAGGCGAAGCTCATCTGGGTGGCGGAGGATATGGACCCGCTGCGCAAGATTCCTGAGGGCGTGCCCGGAGAACTTGAGGAGTACATAGGTACACCGGTCAGCGCTGTGCCCGACCCCTGGGGGTGCCACTCCAGCTATGCGGAGCACCATGTGGCAGGCTACATCGACGTGATAGAGGAGTTCCTCGAGGTTAAGCCCGAGAGGTACTCAATGCGCGAGGAGTACAGGCAGGGCAACTTCCGCCCATTTATCAGAAAGCTCCTGGACAACCTGGAGCTTGTGATTGAGATTCAGAATAAGTATAGGGGCAAGCCCCTCGCCAAGGGCTGGAGCCCCTTTACCCCAGTATGCAGGTCCTGCGGCAGGATTATAACCCCCCGCGTGGAGCGTTATGAAGCCGGGAAGGTGTACTACCGCTGTGAGGACTACGCCTTTGAGAAGCACATCGCCAGGGGCTGCGGTTACGAAGGCACAGCAGATCCGCTGCGCGATGAGGGAAAGCTGATGTGGAAGAGCGAGTGGGCGGCCCAGTGGGCGCGCTGGCGCGTAGCCAGTGAGGGTGCAGGCAAGGAGTACGTCGTTCCCGGGAGCGCCTGGTGGGTTAACGCCGAGATATGCGAGCGCGTCCTCGAGTTTCCCATGCCTGTGCCCATCTTCTATGAGCATCTGATGATCGCCGGAGAGAAGATGAGCGCCTCGCTGGGCAATGTGGTCTATCCCCACGAGTGGCTGCAGGTAGCACCCCCCCAGCTTCTGCGCTTCCTGTACAACAAGAAGCTCATGAAGACCCGGAGCTTCTCCTGGAGGGAGCTTCCAAAGCTGTACGACGAGTACGACCATGTGGCGAGGGTTTACTATGGCATGGAGAGCGTGGAGAACAGGAAGGAGGCTAAGCACCTCCGCAGGCTGTATGAGATGTCCCAGATAGGCGAACCTCAGCCTGCACTTCCCCTGCCCTTCTCCCACGCTGCAATGGTGGCGCAGCTCTTCACAAGCCGGGAGGCGATAGTCTCAAGCCTGAAGCGCTCCGGGCACTACTCACCTGAACTCGAAGGGGAGCTTCTCAGGCGCGTGGGCTATGCAAAGGAGTGGGTGGAGCGTTATGCGCCTGAGCTGAGGCTTGTGCTCCTCGAGGATGCTGGAGAGGTTAAGGAGAAGCTTTCACAGGAGCAGCGCTTCTTCCTGCGCTCCCTGTATGAGTGGCTTTCCCAGGCTGAGCGTTCCGACGAGGAGATTCAGGAGAAGATCTTCCTGCTTGCCAGAGAAGCTGGCATAAGCGCTTCAAAAGCCTTTGGTGCCATTTACCTCGCCACCCTCGGCACACCACGGGGCCCTCGTGCCGGACCATTCCTGGCTTCGCTGGAGAGGGAGTGGCTTCTCTCACGGCTGAGGGAGCTGAGCGAATAATTTATATACCCAGAGAGGCAGGTTCAGAGCATGGTAATTAAACCCGAGACGATGCTCAGAAATTCCCTTGGTAAGAGGGTGCGCATAACCACCAGGACAGGGAAGGATTATGTGGGCACCCTCCTGAGCTACGACGAACTTGACAACCTCTATCTCGAGGATGTGGAAGAGGTTGAGGGGGAGCTGAGACTCGAGAGGGCAATATTCAAGGGAGGTAACATAACCTTTGTGATTAGGCTGTGAGAAGCTAGTTTCTAATCCCTTACAATGAAATCCTCAAGCACGTCCTTAGCCTTTTCCCGCCTTTCCTGGTGCTGCATCAGGAAGCTCTCAACCTTCTCTGCCAGGTAGCGTTTGTGCTCACCGCACAGCAGTTCGCCGCGCACACAGGCTTCGTGCTGCTCCTTAATTTTCTCGTCGTCTTCCTCGAAGATGTAGTAGAGGTACTGGTAGATTGAGCAGACGCTTGGATTTCCTCCCAGCTTGCGCTGAAGCTGCGCCGTTTCTCTACCCCCGGTGAAGGCGTTCATTATCTTGCGCCTCGCATCGCGCAGAGAGTCGGTGGTGTAGATGCTGCTCTCGGGCTTGCTTGCCGACATCTTGTCTCCGCCAAGCAGTGAAGGGAAGAATTTGCAGTGGACCAGCGCTGGCTTGGGATAGCCCAGATGCGGCGCGGCGTCGCGGGTTATTCTGAAGTGAGGGTCCTGGTCAATGGCGCAGGGGATTAGCACAGGCACAGCCTTACCCTGACGCTCGCTCTCAAGGAAGCAGGGCGCCGACTGCATGCTGGTGAAGAATATCAACCCGATATTTGTCTCATTTTTGAAGCCGAAGACAGCTTTAGCGGTGGAGAAGGTGGTGCGCTTGGCAACCTTTAAGGCGAGCTTGTACTGGGACTTTATGTACTCCGTGTTGAGGAAAATCTCTGTCTTTTTCGGGTCAAAGCCGAGAGCGATGAGGTCAAGGGCATTTTCATAGGCATACCTGCGGGTATCTTCGAGGGTTAGCTCAGGGTTGAACAGGAACTTCTCGTCATCGGTGAGCTGGAAAAGGAGCTTGGCGTTGAACTTTTCCTGGAGCCACCTGGTGAATATCCAGGGCATGAGGTGTCCCAGGTGGGTATTGCCTGAAGGTCCTCGACCGGTGTAAAGCACAAAGGGGCTGCCCTTCTCATACTGTGTCAGCACCCAGTTAAGGGAGCGGTGTGAGTAGAATATCTTCCTGCGCAGCATGAGGTGAAGTTCGCCAGCAAGCCTGCGAAACCTCTCCAGCAGGGCGTCATCTATGGGTGAGGTGCCGAACTTATCTATGAGCTTGTCGTAGTCTATCTCGCCAACCACTTCCCACGGAGTAACCACAAAGTCCTCTGGCATAGCTTGGGGTTAAGCGCTTCGGAAATATAAAGGCTGTGGTTGGGTGAGGTGTGGGACTGGCAGAGGTGGGGCGTGGCATCTCAGTAAAAGTAAGCTTTTCATTTCAGAAAATTTATCTAGGGTCTTCATCCAAGTCAGCGACGATATGCTTCTCTTCGATGACGCACATGGTAAATTGTCACAATTCTCGCTTTAGTATCAACTTGGTAGATTACCCTGTAGTTCCCAACTCGAATCCTGTAATTTTGCTCTGACCCTCGGAGCTTGCGACGCTGTGGCGGAAATGGATCATCCACAAGGGATTCGACAGCCTTGATAATTCGAGGAACATGTTGTGAATCAATCTTCCGTAAGTCGCGTTCTGCCGAGTTCTTCCATCGAATCTCATAAGAGTCCATCTTCTTTCAACCGTCTCTTAAGCTCCTCGAAAGTTATTGTGGGTTCATCCCGGCGTTCAGCAATGATTGCAAGATCGTGGAGGTCCTCTAAGAGTTCTTCATACTCCTCAATGGGAAGAACTACAGCTGTCTTTTGCCCCTTTCCATCCACTATATATTGCTCTTGAAATTTCTTCATATCTATCCTCCACGTTATATATCAGCTGAGACTTTACCTCCCGACATGTCAATTAGAACTTCTAATTTTACTAAAATTCTTAGTGCTCACGTGAGTATGTATTTCTGTAGTTTGGGTTCTGTTAGTCTATCCTTTAAGATTCTCTTTAAGATCTTGCGTCAGGAGCCGGTTTCTCTCCCGGAGAGGCTGCTAGTGGGGTTAATTTCCGGACTTGGCGCTATAATTAACATACGTTTTGAACAAATTGTGATATTACATTATTTGGAAATGTAATCAATCCGTTTTACCTCGACGGTCCTCTCACCCTTGGCGATGTTACCCCCCGCGCTTACATAAATGATTGTTAAGGAGCGCAACACCGTAATCAAGAGCATCCACGGCAAGCTGCGCGTGGCGCTGGTGTTTCCCAACCTGTACCGCGCCGGTATCGCCAACCTGGGAATGCAGATACTCTACGACCTGCTCAACTCCCGCGAGGATATCTACGCGGAGCGCTTTTATCTGGACGTGGAGAGGAGCGTCGAAACGCGCTCGCCGCTCAGCGACTTCGATGTAATTGCCTTCTCCTGGCAGTTTGAGCTCGACGCCCTGCACATGCTCGAAATTCTCAGACGAAGCGGCATTCCGATAAGACGGGAGGAGCGCGAGCAGCTTGTAATAGCTGGCGGCCCCTGCTGCGTAAACCCCTCACCCCTGGAGCGCTTCATCGACGCCTTCTTCATAGGCGAGGCCGAAGCAGGCATTATGGAGGTAATCGGGGCAGTAAGGGGGAGGAAGAAGGGCGAAGCTCTGGAGGAGCTCGCAAAGCTGAGCTATATGTACGTCCCCGGCATAAGCAGAGGAGCGACTCGCGTGTATGTTCGCGACCTCGACGCCTACTTTCCCGCTGCGCAGGTGTTAAGCGAGGCGGGCGCCTTCGGCGAAAGTCTGCTCGTGGAGGTTTCGAGAGGTTGCGGTCGGGGCTGCAGGTTCTGCATGGGAGGCTACATCTTCCGCCCGCGCAGGGAGCGCAGCCTCGCAAGGCTGGAGGAGGTTATAACCCGCGGCGTCGAGGCGAGCAGGCCAAAGAGAATCTCCCTCCTGGGCGCGAGTATCACCGACTACTCGCAAATAGACGAGCTGGCCGAGTTCCTCAAGCAGCTTGGCCTGGAAATCTCTGCGCCATCGCTGCGCGCAGACACGCTCACCCGAAGCTTCGTCGAGGCTCTTGTGGAGAGCGGTCAGCGCAGCATCACCCTGGCGCCAGAGGCGTGTGAGCAGCTTCGCTATGCTGTCAATAAGGACATGAGCAACTCCCTGATTATAGAAGCAGCAAAGCTGGCGGCACGCGCCGGCATAAGATACCTGAAGCTCTACTACATCCTGGGCTTCCCGGGCGAAAGCGAGGAGCACATCAAGGCCCTGGCACAGGAGGTGAAGATGCTAAAGAGGGAGACAGGGCTGAGCATAAAGCTATCTGTAAACCCCCTTGTGCCAAAACCCCATTCGGCGATGCAGTGGGTGGCCTTCCCGGGGGCAGGTGTGCTGAAGCGCAGGCTTAGAATTCTTCATAAAAACCTCGCGGGCATCGCCAGCATAGAGAGCGAAAGCCCCAGGAGCGCTGCGCTTCAGGCTGCTGTGGCGAGGGGTGATTCTCGCCTGGGTGATGTACTTGAGAGGGTGCTCGGCCAGGGGAGGAGCTTCGGCGCATGGAAACGTGCCTTCAGGGATTTGGGGCTCAAGATGGAAAGTTACCTGGGGGAAATCAGCACAGACGCTGAACTCCCCTGGGAGAAGATAGATGTGCTGGTAAGCAAAAGCTATCTCCTCCTGGAGCACAGCAAATTTCTGGAGGGTGAAACCTCGCCTGCCTGCTTCCCTGGGTGCAAGCGGTGCGGTGTGTGCTATTAGTCGATATTATTGCAAAGAGCAACGAAAGGTTTTATATGTGCTGTTAAATAAAAATTGACACACATACAAAAACCACTGAGAGAAAAAAGATGGCACGGATATTAATAGCAGACGATGAACTCATAACATTGCGCGGGCTCGAAAGGGTGCTGAGCAGGGAGGGGCACCAGGTAATTACTGCCGAGAATGGAGAGGAGGCCCTTAGACTGCTGAAGGAGAACAGGGTGGATATACTCATAACTGACATAAAGCTTCCGGGGGTTGATGGCTCAAAGCTTCTGGAGTGGGTTAAGCAGAACCTCCCAGACACCAAGGTTATAATGATAACAGGTTACTCCAGCATAAAGGGCGCTGTCGAAGCGATGAAGCACGGCGCAAGCGACTACATAGCCAAGCCCTTTAGTTTTGATGAGATGAAGGCATCTATAAAGGCGGTGCTTGAAGAGCAAAAAGTGGCTGATAATATCCCCACCGGAGGGCTCTCCAGAACAGAGTTTGAGCTTGTTATACGCGCCCTAAATCACCCGATTAGAAGGGAGATCATAAGACTTCTGCGCTCCTCGCCAAGTAATTTCACAGGCATCTGGCGAAAAATTGGGGTTAAGGATCCAACTATTGTGAGCTTTCACCTGCGCAACCTGAAGGCGACGGGAATGGTAGACCAGAGAAAGGATAAGGTATACCTCCTAACTCTCCTCGGGAGAAAAGCTGCCTCGTTTATGGATATGGTAAAAGTGGAGGAGCACATCGAAGGTATTTGAAGAAACCCTCAATAACAAAAGGTTACTAAACTGTTTATTTGAAGAGAATTTCCAAAAAAGTATATAAAATCCAAGGGGGTAAGTAATATTGCTGGGTGGGGAGGGGGGCCCGGATACCTACTACCCAAAATTTTTATTTCTTAAGCTGCAATTAAAAACTCATGAAGATACTGGTTATTTCTGATATCCACGGGAGGCCGGATAAGCTTAACGTGATAAAGTATGAGATTGCCAATGCAGATGTGGTGGTTGTAGCGGGAGATATAACAAACTTCGGGGGGAGAGATGAAGCCAGGGAGATTCTCAAGCCTCTGATAAACCTGTCCAGACAGCTTTTGGTTGTACCCGGCAACTGCGATTTGCGTGGTGTAAATGAGCTGATAAAAGAACTCAGGCTGAGCCTTCACGGCAGGGGGAGGGTTGCAGAGGGCATTGGTTTTTTCGGCGCAGGAGGCTCAAATCGCACCCCCTTCGCCACCCCCCAGGAGTATGAAGAGCAGCAGCTGATGGAATTGCTGGAGAGCGCTTACTCCGGCATAAAGGAGCACAGCACAAAGGTTATGGTTACCCACGCCCCGCCCTTCGGCACAAAGCTTGACCAGACCAGCTCCGGAATGCATGCGGGCTCCCGGGCTGTGAAGGAGTTCATAAAGAAAAAGAAGCCCGCAGTTGCGCTCTGCGGGCACATCCACGAAGCAAGGGGCGTCGCAAGGGTTGCCTACACCACCGTTGTAAACCCGGGCGCTTTACACATGGGATATGCAATTGTTGAGCTGAACGAAGGTGAAGTGGAGGTTGAGCTTAGGGAGTACTGAATGCTGCAGAGCTGCACAGCCAGCACCGTAAGGTATAAATATTCACTTGGTGAATAATTCACTTAGTGAATAATATGGAGTTTGTAAACAGAGAAAATGAGCTTCAATTGCTGGAGGAACTTTACGGGCTTTCATTTAAGAGGTTGTTTCCTGTATTGATTTATGGCCCTCGAAGGATAGGAAAAACGGAGCTCATAAAGTACTTCTCAAAGGACAAAAAGCATGTGTATTTTTTTATTTATGGTCTCAAGACGCCGCAATCTCTTCTGAATGAATTTGAAATAGACCTCAAAAGGGAGGGTATTCTAGGTGATAGGGAAGCATTAAAGAACTTCGATGATTTCTTGGACATTATAATGGAGCGTTGTGAGGGCAAAATAGTAATTTTTGATGAATTTCAAAACTTTAGAGAGACATATCCCGCCATTTTTTCATCTTTTCAGAGGAAAATCGATGAAAATCAGAACAAGCGCATAATGCTTGTGTTTCTTGGTTCTATTGTTGGTTTGATAAAAGGTGTTTTCGAGGATATAAAGTCGCCACTGTACGGCAGGTTAAAAGCAAAGTTAAAGATCGAACCTCTGAGATATTCCGAGGTAAGACATATGCTGAAACATCTTGGCTATTCAAAAGAAGAAGAATTTGTGACCTTTTATTCAATATTTGGGGGATATCCGAAATACTACGTAGCAATGGAAGATTTTGGCTTGAAATCCAGAAAAGTGGATAAAATACTTGAGGTGTTCTTCCTAAGGGATAACAGTGTCTTTGGATATGAGGTTCTGGATATCCTGAGACAGGAGTTTGGGAAGAGAAAGGGTACATACTATACCGTACTGGAAGCCATTGCCACAGGCCACACAAAGTTAAGCGAAATAGCCTCCTATGCCGGGATGAGTGTGAATTCTGTTTCGAGATATATTGGAGAAATCATTGAATACTATGAACTGATGGAAAGAATTATACCAGTAACAGAGAAAAGGAGTTCTAAAAAATCAATTTACAGAATAAAAAATCCACTTGTGAAATTCTGGTTCAGATATTTTTACAAGAATCTCAGTCTGTTCGAAGGAAAATCCTATGAGACGCTGAAAAAAATAGTGCTGAAAGATATGGATTCCTTTGTTGGAGAGGGTTTCGAAGAAATTTGCAGGCAATTCTTGAAGGACCTAAATTTAAAAGATGGACTTCCATTTAAATTCACCAGCATTGGTAGGTGGTGGCACAAAGACAGAGAAATAGATATATTAACACTGGATACAGAGACAAAAAAAATACTGTTTGTAGAATGTAAATGGCGAAAAAGAAAGACAGATGTGGATGTTCTTAAAAGTCTGATAGAAAAGGCAAGAGATGTAAAGTGGTACAATCAAGAGAGAAAAGAGTACTATGCAGTTATATCAAAATCCGGATTCACGGCAAAGGCAAAGAGATACGCCGATGAAGGAAATATCCTCACTTTTAGTCTTAATGATATAAAAAGTTTTTATGACGCCGGGTAAAATCAAAAAGGAAAGGAGGGAGGTATTACTCTAAAGTTATCTTCTTCAGCACACTGTCTATCTTTGATGTCAGCAAGGACTTTGGCACTGCTCCCACCAGGCCATCGATGGGCTCACCCCTGTGGAAGAACCCTATGGTGGGGATGCTCATCACACCGTAGCGCATAGCAACCTCCTGGTTCTCCTCGGTATTCAGCTTCACAAATCTGAGCTTGCCCTTGTACTCAGCTGCCACCTCCTCAAAGATGGGGCCCAGCATCCTGCAGGGACCGCACCACTCTGCCCAGAAGTCAACAACCACGGGTAGCTCAGAGTTCAGCACAAGCTCGTCCCAGTTTTGCGCAGTGGCCTTGTACAGGTTTTCTCCAATCTCTTCAAATGTTGCGCTCATAACTATTAACACCTCCTTTTTAATAGTGAGTGTGACCATGGGCATGGTGATGCCCGCTGTGAATCCTCCCGGGCTCATGCCTCAGCTCACCCCTAGCGAGCTTTTCAACTGCCTCCTTCGCTGGCATGACGTTGATAATTACAACCTTTTTATCCTCTGCTATTAAATGCGAATAGGCGCCCCTTCCTATACCAGCGGAGATAACCACTTCCACATCCTCCAGCACCGGGAGAATCGCCTCATGGAAGTGCCCGCCTCGTGCTTTGGGATTCTCCCTCGCCTCCATAAAGCTGAAGCTTTCCGGAGTTAGCTCGTATATCAGGAAGTACCCCGCCCTTCCAAAGTGCTGGCTTACCTCTGCATTCTCACCCGCTGCATCCGCAGCAACCGCCACCTTCATAATCTTCCACCTGCCTTTACCATTTAATCTAACCTTATAAAATATATTTGTCATATATTGTGCAACATATTTGAACATAAAACTTTTTCTGTACTGACAGCTACACACCGCTATGTTCGACTTAGAAGCCATCGCAGAGGAGATAAAACTCTGCAGGAAGTGTGAGCTGAGCACAGGAAGGACAAAGGCAGTGCCCGGCGAGGGGAGTCCCAGAGCAAGGATAATGCTTGTGGGAGAAGCCCCCGGCAGGGAAGAGGATGCAACCGGCAAGCCCTTTGTTGGGCGCGCGGGAAGACTTCTCACCCAGGTGCTTAACCAGGCCTCTCTTACCCGGGAGGAGGTGTTTATAACCTCTGTTATCAAGTGCAGGCCTCCAAACAACAGAAGGCCCAGGAAGAAGGAGATAAAAGCCTGTCTTCCCCACCTCAGAAGGCAGATAGAGGTGATCAATCCGCACGTTATTCTGCTCCTGGGCGGGGTTGCGGGCGAGGCACTGCTGGGAATCAAAAAAGTAGGCGAGACAAGGGGAAAACCCATCAGAAGGGGAAGGATATACCTGGTAACCTATCACCCGGCGGCGATACTGAGAAACATAAACCTCCTTCACCACCTCAGTGAAGACATTCGCAGAGCTAAAGAACTCGCCTACAGCGAGACCTGACGCAGAAGGCGGGCCATGCGGCACAGTATATCCCTTCGCGTTATTATGCCTATGGCATTCCCACGGTCGTCTATGACTATCAGCCTGCTAATATTGTTCTGCTCCATCACCGCTATCGCAGTGGAGAGCGCTGCATCCTTGTGGATGGTTATCAGCGTTGTGCTCATGACCTCCTTTACCTTACTGTCCTCTTTGCCTTCAGCAAGGGCACGGGCTATATCGGTGTTGGTCAGGATTCCCACTGCCTTCTTATCTGTCATCACAGGAGCGCCACGGATGCCTATCTGAGTAAAGAGCTTTGCGGCATCGCGAATGCTCGCCTCGGGAGAAATCGACTTTATGGCATGGGTCGCCACATCATAAACCTTCTCCTTTGGCACAGAGACCATCTCATGAATGTCGATGAGCAGCACATTGTCGATGTCATCTCTACCCACAACCCTGCCGCGAATCGCAAGCCTGTTAACAGGCGTAGGTCCGATGAGGACCTCCTTGCCCACGTCTATCTGCTTCAGGTCGCCTAGAGCGTGCACTGTTGCACGGCACTTCTGGGGATCGTGGATTGTGATTAAATCTATTCCTGTTACTGTCACATCCTCCACGGGCTTGCCGTTGAGACGGATTGGCACCGCAACTTCATGTTCAAGCTTCTCGTAGTTAAGAATAGAATAACACTCAGTTGTGGGGCGATATCCGCCCTTTGGACCAGGTACACCCTCCACTAAGCCAAGGCTGCGCAGCGACTGCATCTGATTCCTTATCGTACCCGGGTTCTTGTGTATGAGCTCCGCTATATCTTCACCCTTGACCGCTTCGCCTCCTGACTTGTGATAAAGCTCCACAAGCGCCATCAAAACTTCTCTCTGCACAGGCGTGAGTTTCATGTTCTTCCCCATTAAGAGTATGATACATTATTCATGATTAACTATGACAGATATTTATATATAAACCTTTTTAAGAAAGGTTGTGAAATGAATTTCAAGAGGGTACCCCAGATACTGAATTCTGAAGAGCTGATGGACTACGCTTTTTCAAAAGCCTCAAAGGAAGCCAAACGGGTTTCTGTTTCCGGGTCAAGGCTGGGTAAGATTAAGAAGCGGGAGGTACGCCGTATAAAGGTTGCCGGCTCCTCAATAAGGCGCTATCTGAACAGAATACTTCTGAGAATCCCACAAATTGACGAGCTCTCCCCCTTTTACTACGAGCTTATTGAAACCCTCGTGGGGATAGAGAAGTTCAAGAAGTCTCTGAGCTCCATCAGGTGGATTGTGGATAAGATTGGAAGGCTCGAAAGAGAGTACACCCGCAAGGTGCGCACAGCTGGCGATGAAGCAGAAATTCATGGCTACAGGAAGGAGTTTTACGGCAGAGTCGCCTCACTGCTCCGCAAAATCGACCCAGAGCTTATATTTCTCAGGGAGGTAAGAGAAAAGCTCAAAAATCTGCCAACAGTCGAGAATACCTTTACTGTGGTCATAGCGGGTGCACCCAACGTGGGCAAATCCTCTCTTCTGCGCCGTCTTACTGGAGCCGAGCCCCGGGTGGAGAGCTATCCCTTCACCACAAAGCAGCTTCTTCTTGGGTACATGGAGTACCGCCACAGGCGGGTGCAGGTGATCGACACCCCGGGTTTGCTTGACCGCAGCTTTGAAGACATGAAGCGGGTGGAGAGGCAGTGTATCCTCGCGCTGAAGCACCTCGCCAGACTTATAATTTTTGTATTTGACCCCTCTGAAACCTGCGGCTACCCTCTGGAGGAGCAGCTCCGGATATACAGGAGCATTACAGAAAGCTTTGATGTTGAAGTAGTACCTGTAATAAACAAGGCAGACCTGCTTACAGAGAAAGCACTCCAGGAAGCAAAGAAAATTGAGCCCATGGACAGAGCGCTGATATGCTCCGCAAAGGAAGGTACAGGAATAGATGAAATAGTGGCGAGGATAACCGGCACCGTGAATGACAAATAATTTTAAATACAATTCTATATAATATTAAAATTGTTAATCATATATAACTATGGAGGAGTAAGAATGGCCAAAATTATGGTTGTTGATGACGAAGCCGAGATGGTTTTTCTTATTAAAAATATCCTGGAAAATGGAGGACATGAGGTAGAGACTGCATATTCAGGAAAGGAGGCGCTGGACAAACTCGAATCCGGAATCAGGCCGGATTTGATTCTTCTCGACGTCATGATGCCCGGTTTAAACGGGTGGGAGGTTAGCAGGAAAATCAAGGAGGGGGAAGAAACAAAGGACATCATCGTGGCCATGCTTACAATCAAGAGTGAGGATGAGGACAAGGTGACGAGTTTGGACAGAGGGCTTGCAGACTGGCACATCAGTAAGCCTTTTAAGAATGAGGAGCTGCTCCGCACTGTAAACTGGCTTTTGGAGAGGCCTATAAAGAGAGAGGAGTAACAGGCGGTTACCATGGGCGTCTCCATTACAATATGCTCTGGAAAGGGTGGAACAGGAAAGACCACCATCTCAGCGAACTTGGGCGTGGCCCTTGCGCAGCTGGGCAAGGAGGTTTTAATCCTCGACGCCGATATAGAGATGGCCAACCTGGAGCTCATCCTCGGCATTGAGGATGTGAAAACCACACTTCACCACGTCCTGGCGGGAGAGGCAGATATAAACGAGGCCATCTATGAGGGGCCAGCTGGCGTTAAGGTTGTTCCGGCAGGGATATCACTTGAAACCCTGAGAAAGGCAGACCCCGACAGGCTGGACTCGGTGCTGGAGGCTCTGAAGAAGGTTGAGATACTGCTCATCGACGCTCCCGCAGGACTGGGCAGGAGTGTGCTTACCGCCCTCTCCACCGCCCAGGAGGCGCTGCTGGTGGTTAACCCTGAGATATCCTCAATGAGTGATGCCCTTAAAACAAAGATAATTGCCAAAAAACTCGGTACACATGTTCTGGGTGGTATTCTGAACAGGGCAACCTTCGACAGCAGCGACCTTACTGTGAAAGAGGTGGAGATGATTCTGGAAACGCGCATCCTAGCGGTTGTGCCCGAAGACCCAGAGGTGCGACGCAGCGCAGCCTTTGGCGAGGTCTTTGTTATTCGGGCTCCAAATTCTCAGGCAGCCCAGGCGATAAAGAAGCTTGCCGCAGACCTGGTAGGGGAGGAGTACATACCAGTAGAGCCCAAGGTGCCCTTCATGAAGCGGCTCGTCCAGGGGCTATTTGGCAGGTAAATGTACAATGGATTATGAGACGTTTGACCACGAGGCAGATATTGGTATTCGGGGGTATGGCAAAACCCTAGATGAGGCTTTCGAAAACGCTGCCAGGGCGATGTTTTCTGTTATGGTGGATATCAGCAGGGTGAAGCCGTTAAAAAAGTTTCACATCAGGGCGGAGGCACCCGACATCGAAACCCTGCTCGTAGAGTGGCTTAACCAGCTCCTCGCTCTCGCTGACCTTGAGGGCTATCTCTTCTCAGACTTCACCGTCAAAATCTCTTCCGATGGCACCCAACTGGAGGGCTACGCAACAGGCGAGCCCATCGACAGGGAGAGGCACGAGATAAGTGTGGAGGTGAAGGGTGCAACCTATTCCATGCTTGAAGTTGGTAAGGAGGAGGGAAGATATAAGGTGCAGTGTGTGGTCGACGTTTAGAGGTGGTGGAGATGGACCTTAAATTACTTGAGAGGAAGGGGGATTATGAATGGGAAATTCCCAGAAGAAACGATATGCGTGTGCCCGGGAAGATTTTCGCATCACGCAGGCTGATTGAAGATATGGATGACAAGGTGAGGGAGCAGATAACCAATGTCGCATGTTTGCCGGGGATTCAGAAGGCGTCTCTGGCAATGCCGGATGCGCACTGGGGTTATGGATTCCCAATAGGCGGTGTTGGCGCCTTTGACCCTGAGGATGGAGGCGTCATCTGCATGGGGGGCATCGGCTTCGACATATCCTGCGGTGTTCGCACACTGCGCACTGGTTTGAGCCTTGAGGAGGTTAAGTCAGGGATTGAGCAGCTCGCGGAGGCCCTGTTCCGCAAGGTGCCCGCAGGGCTGGGCAGTAAGGGCAAGCTGCACCTCAGCATGAGTGAAATCGACGATGTGCTTCGCGGTGGCGCGGCCTGGGCGGTGGAGCAGGGTTACGGCTATGAGGAGGACCTGGAGTACATAGAGGAGGAGGGGATGATGCCCGGAGCAAAGCCAGAGAATGTCTCAGCCATGGCGAAGAAGAGACAGCTCCGCGAGGTAGGCACCCTGGGCTCAGGGAACCACTACCTCGAGGTGCAGCATGTGAGTGAGGTCTATGACGAAGAAGCTGCGAAGGTTTACGGTCTGGAGAAGGGCAGTGTGGTCATATCTGTGCACTGCGGCTCCCGTGCTCTGGGGCATCAGATAGGCATGGACTACATAAAGGAGCTCTATGCTGCCGCAAAGAAGTACGGGATACCCATCAGGGACCGCGAGCTTGCGTGTGCCCCGATAAATTCCCCTGAGGGGGAGAAGTACTTCTCTGCTGTGGCTGCCGGCATAAACTGCGCCCTGGCGAACCGCCAGGTTATAGCCCACCTGGTGAGGCAGGTGTTCGAGGAGGTTATGCCGGAGGCAGAGGTGGAGATGCTCTACGACATAAGCCACAACACCTGCAAGGTGGAAGAGCACCTCGTAGATGGGAAGCGCAAAATGCTCTACGTCCACCGGAAGGGCGCCACTCGTGCGCTGGGCCCGGGAAGGAAGGAGATTCCTGAGGATTACCGCAGTGTAGGTCAGCCGGTGCTCATAGGCGGCACCATGGGCACATTCTCCTTCATACTAAGGGGCACCTCCACAGGGCTGGAGAAGGCCTTTGGAAGCGCCTGCCACGGCGCTGGCAGGGCGACGAGCAGGAGGCAGGCGAAGCGCACATATCGAGGAGAGCGCATTGTTCAGGAGCTGAGAAGCAGGGGTATAGTGATAAAGGCCCACTCCTATGCCGGCGTTGCCGAGGAGGCACCGGGGGCATATAAGGATGTGGAGGAAGTTGTCAACGCAGTGCACAACGCCGGCCTGGCAAAGAAGGTGGTTAAGCTTAAGCCGCTGGCATGTATAAAGGGATAGCCCGCGAGGTTTTTATACCAGGGATGGCAATAATATTCCAAATGTGATAAGATGGCGAGAATACTGTTTGTAGACGACGAGCCTGACATAGGTCTACTCGTTGCAAAGATACTCGAAGGAAAGGGGCATGAGGTAAGCTGGGTCTACTGCGCGAGTGAATGCATGGAAGCCCTGGAAGGTTATAAACCCGACCTTGTGATAATGGATATATTTATGCCCGGTACAAATGGCATAGAAGCAGCAAGGGAGATTAAAGCACGGTACCCGGAGCTGCCTGTGCTGATGTTCTCCATAATGTACATAAAGGAAGATATAGATGAGGCGATGCAGATTTCCGGTGCGGACGACTTTCTCGGCAAACCTTTTGAGAAGAAGGAGCTTGTGGAGATGGTGGAAAAACTCCTGCATGGCTGATGTGAGGAGAGCGTGTCAGACATGGGCGAAGCTGAGATTCTAGAGACTATTTTAACCCTCTCTCTTCTGATATTCGCAGCCAAGGGAGGGGGAGAGATTGCGCAGCGCTTCGGTGTAGCCGCTGTTGTGGGTGAGCTTCTTGCAGGTGTGCTCCTAGCTCCCACGCTGCTTGGAGGCGTAGAGCTCTTTGGCAACAGACTGGTGATTATCGACGACACGGTGAAGGTGTTCGCCGAGATTGGTGCAATTCTTCTTCTCTTTCTAATTGGGCTTGAGATGCGGTTCGCCGAGTTCAAAAAAACTGGCGCCACCGCCGTGGGCGTGGCACTGGGAGGGATATTCGTCCCCTTCACCATGGGATACTACTTTGTGCTACTCGCTGGCGGCACCGCCCATGAGGCGATGCTTATAGCCGCCGCCCTAACTGCTACGAGCATCGCAATAACAGTTAAAACCCTCTACGACCTGGGTAAGGGTAGAACCATCGAGAGCAGGATAATTGTCAGCGCTGCTGTTTTTGACGATGTGCTCGGCCTGGTTATCCTGGCGGTGGTTCTGGCTGTGATTCAGGGTGGGGGTATTACCCTTACAGATACTCTTATAATTGCCACCAAGGCCATAGGCGTGTGGATACTTCTCACCCTTACCGGAATTTTCATATTCTCTCGAATAGTGGCCACGACTGCACCCTTCATGAGAACCAAGGGCAGTCTGGAGGCTCTTGCAGTGGCATCCTGCTTCGGCTTCGCGTATATCGCCGGTATCGCGGGCCTGGCACCCATCCTTGGTGCATTTGCGGCTGGCATGGCGATAGCAGAGACGAAACTCATCAAGAGCATACACAAGTTTATAGAGAAGGTGAATTTCATGATGGCACCCCTCTTCTTTACTGTCATCGGTACGCAGGTTGACCTCACCTCGCTCAGCGCATCTTCTCTGGGCTTTGTATTTGTACTTTTCGTAATAGCGGTGTTCAGCAAGGTTGCAGGATGCGGTTTACCTGTGTATTTCTTCACCAGGAAGGTTAAGAGTTCTGCCATTGTTGGCGTTGGTATGGTCTCCCGGGGCGAGGTGGGTCTTATAATCACAGGAATTGGTGTCACCTCCGGGGTCTTCTCTCCTGAGCTTTTCTCAGCGGCGGTGCTGGTGATGCTCGCAACCACTGTGCTCACCCCGATAGCCCTTAAAAAGCTTTTCGCGCGCCCGGAGTAGACAGCCGCCAAACCAAAATTTTTTTATACTCGAAGCCCTTTGGGTTTATTGTAATTGTGTCCCAACTATGCACAGGTGGTATTGTGAAGGAGTATGAGGTAATTATTATAGGTGGAGGTCCTGCCGGTCTGAGTGCTGCTCTGTATACATCAAGGGCTCAGAGGAAGACCCTCGTACTTGATAAGCCAAACCAGGGGGCAATAAAGAAGGTTGAGGTTCTTGACAATTATCTTGGCTTTCCAGAGGGTCTCTCCGGGAGAGAGTTTTTAGAGCTGGCGAGGAGGCATGTTGAGAGGTTTGGCGCAGAGATAGTGGAGGAGGAGGCTCTTGTTGTAAAGCCGGACCTTGAGGGTTCTGGTTATATCGTGGAAACTGCTGAAAATAGTTACAGGTCAAAGGGCCTGATAATAGCCACCGGAGTTAAGAACGACAGGCCGAGAATAAAGAATATTGGCAGGTTTGAAGGCCTTGGCGTGAGCTACTGCGTAACCTGCGACGGATTCTTTTTCAGGGATTCAAAGGTGGCTGTACTTGGTTCCAAGGACTACGCTGCAAAAGAAGCTCTTGAGCTTCTCAACTACACAAAACACGTAGTGATTCTGACCAACGGCAGACCTGTGGAAATAAGAAGTTCTCTGAAGCAGAAGCTGGAGGAGAATAATATAAAGGTTGTTGTGGATGAGATTGAGAAGATTGTAGGTGATAAGGCTGTGGAAGGGGTCAAATTCAAAAATGGCAGACATATGGAACTCAAGGGCATTTTTGTTGCTGTTGGCACGAGCGGGGCCACCGACTTTGCGCGCACCCTGGGAATTCAGGTGGAAGGTGACATAATCAAGGTTGATGCCAGCAACAGTACAGGTATACCCATGGTTTATGCAGCCGGCGACTGCACGGGTGGTAATCGCCAGGTAGCTATTGCAGTGGGCGAGGGCGCAAATGCCGGGATTAACCTGATAAGCGAGCTGAAGGGTACAAAGTATGTGGACTATCACTAAAGGGGGCCATATATATGAAAACCCTCCCTGACCTGAAAACTCCCTTCCGGGAGATGTCTGTAATAGAGATAATGCGGTGCATGTTCGGGCTGAAGGGCTTTGAAACAGAGATTTATCTGGAGCTTGTGCACAGGGGCTCACTTACTGTTAATGACCTTGTTGCAAAGTTTGGCAAGGACAGGAGCACAATTCAGCGTGCTCTGCAGAACCTGACCATCGCAGGTTTAATCTACAGGGAGCAGAAGAATATTAAAAATGGCGGCTACTACTACGTCTACCACGCCGCACCCTTCGACGAGATTAAGGACACCATGAAGGCCAGCATCCTGAAGTGGTGCGATGCGGTCATAAAGTGGATAGACGACCTCAACCCCTAGTACTCTGCCGCAACCAGGGTCTTCGTGGAGGCAACCTCTGGTATAGACCTTATTATGTCCACCGCCCTATTGAGCTCCTTCAGGGTCTCTGCCTCTATTATTGCTATGAAGTCATACTCCCCGAAAAGCTGCATCGCCTCCCTCACGCCCTCAATCTGCGGCAGCCTTTTTCTCACCTCTGCCTCTCCGCCCACCTGCACCGATATGAGGCACACACCCTTGACCATAGTTAAATATATAATGTTTGATTACTTTAAGGTGATGGTTATGAAACTGCCCTTTGACATCAGGAGCATCAAGCCAGGAGAGTTCGCCTACCTTACAAAGAGGAAGCTGAAGAACAGGGAAGGCGAGGAGAAGGGGGAGATAATTCTGTGGAAGAGGCGCGACCACGAGGAGAGCGAGTTTGCACTCCGCTGCCCTTTCTGCGGCGAGGAGAACAGCGGCGCCGTCGTGCTTAAACGCCGTCCCTACCGGGTGCGCTGCCCCAGCTGCAACCGCAGCATTTCCCTGCCCAAGCTGGCCAACAAGGCAAAGAGGGAGAGCCGCTAACTTCGCGTCCTGGCGCAGGCCTCTGCAAGGGAGCAGCCCCTGCACTTAGCACCCCTGCTCCGCACCGGCTCCACCCTGCCTTCAAGTATCCCCACAAGCCTCTCCAGCACAGGCAGAAATTCTCGTCGGGAGTAGCTTCTTGGCGGCGAGGTAAACAGCACCTCTCTTGTCTCGCGATGTCTCTCAATAACCATATAATTGACCTTCAGATTTGCAAACACGCCTCTGCCAAACCAGAGCGTACTCCTGCCGAAGGCATAGCCGGCCTTCCCCTCCTTTAGGGCGTGGCAGTATCCAGAAAGCTGGTACTCGTGGCTCTTTTTTAATCTGCCATAGCTCCTGGCCACGAACTTCTCCTCCATCACAGTAACCTCGCTGCCACGCTTGACAAGCTTGTCCACCCGCCCGCGGAAGAGATGGCCCTCATGGTCAAATGCCACCCTCAAAACCTCCCTGGGAAGTTCCAGGGTGCTGCTTTCGCAGCGCAGCTTCTCCCCAAGCGCCGGGATTTCCTCCCTCAGGTAGCGCTTCGCCGGGTCCAGATTCCTTGAAACAGAGTGCTGCCTCACACCTGTGCGCATTGCCCCTGGTAGGTGCCGGCTTTGCGCCAAGCACCCGCGTCAGGTAGAGGTATCGCTCACAGTATCCCAGCGAAGCAAGAGCACTGATTGGAACAACCCTCCTCTTCATGAAAATTAAATACAGGCGGGAGGTATTATCCCCAGCGCTAGAGCACGGGAAAAGTGCTATAGCCCAAAAATCTCAGAAAGGGTTTTTCCGGCCTTTATCTCAGCCTTATACCTGCGCTCCTTCTCTGCGATTTCCCGCGACTTGGCGAGTACCTCCTGAGCAAGCTCCTTAGGCACCACCACAACACCCACGTCGTCGGCGACGATTATATCACCTGGGTTAACCCTCTGCCCCCCGCAGCCTATGCTAACCTGAAGTTCCCCATGCCCGTGGGGTTCGCCTGCATTTGGTACAACATGCCGCGCCCACACAGGAAAGCCGTGCTCAGCGATGTCGTCGCTGTCGCGAACTGCGCCGTCTATCACCACACCTTTGATACCGCGCTGCATGGCGCTCAGCGTGGCCAACTCGCCCCAGACGGCAATTTCAACACCCTGCGCATCGACAACAATAACATCACCTCTCTCCGCCAGGTCAACCGCCTTAACCACCTTCCCCCAGTCTCCGCCCAGGGTTCTGACGGTAAACGCCCTGCCCGCGATTCTCTTACCCTTAACGATGGGTTTTAATCCACGCATTGCGCCAAAGCGCTTCATGGCATCGCTTATGAAGGGCGTGGGCAGCGTCTCAAAACCCCTAACAATCTCCCGGTAGGAGAGTTTTCTCTCGGGCTCTGGCTCTGCAAGGGTTACACCCGCAAGCCTGCACAGCTCCCGCGTGGTGGCGACCACGTCCTTGGCCTTTGTTATGGCGCTGCCCACGACGAATATCTCTGCCCCTGCCTGCCTGAGGAAGGGCAGAGTCTCAGTGTTTATACCCCCTGCAACGGCGATTGGCAGGCTGACACTCTGCCTTATCCTGCGAAGCTCCTCCAGCGATGCATTGACCTTCTCAAGCTTTACCTTCTGAATGTCTTTGGGTGTGTGGATTAGAAGGCAGTCGACGCCCAGACTCTCCAGCTCCATTGCCCTGCGAAGCCTGTCCTCCACGCCTATCAGGTCGGCCATTATCTTAACCCCATGGGCTCTCGCCGAGTTAACCGCGCGCTTCACAGTGAAGTCACTGGATACGCCGAGCACCACAACAACATCAGCGCCGTTCTTTGCTGCCATCTCCACCTCAACGTCGCCCGTGTCCATGGTCTTCATGTCCGCCACAACCACGCAGCGGGGAAAGCTGGACTTGAGCTTCTTCACAGCCAGCATGCCGTGATTTTTTATCAGCGGGGTGCCCGCCTCCAGCCAGTCGGCACCGCCTCTCACAGCTTCGCCTGCGATGGTCAGCGCATCCTCAATGCTGAGCAGGTCCAGAGCCACCTGAAGATGGGGCATATAACTTAATTTTCGCCAGCGGGATAAATAGGTTTGTGTTCGACGAAAGCTAAATTTTATATACGCCCCATGTCTAGAGTGAGAGCATGCCCCCGAGCCTGCTTGGAAATATAGCAGAGGCGATTTACTTCTTCCTCCCGGCGTATGTTGCCAACACCCTCCCCGGGATTTTTGGAGGAGGTACACCTCTCGACCTCGGCAAAACCTTCTACGACGGTCGCCGCCTGCTTGGCGATGGCGTGACGATACGCGGCTTTCTCGTGGGCGTCGCGGGGGGCAGCGTGGTGGGCGCACTGCAGGGCGACCTCCTCTTGGGCTTTGTGCTATCCTTCGGTGCTCTTGCAGGTGATGCTGTGAGCAGCTTTCTCAAGCGACGCCTGGGCTTTGAGAGAGGTGCTCCCGTGCCGCTGCTCGACCAGCTGAACTTTGTGGTGGGCGCGCTTGTGCTGGCGAGCTTCTTCACCGACATACCGCGCGACTATGTGATAATCCTCTTCATCATAACGCCCTTCGGGCACCTGACTGTAAACCGCATTGGCTACCACCTGAAGATTAAGGATGTGCCGTGGTGAGGTTATGAAAAAACTCGCTGAACTCCTTGCAAGGTATGCGGTAATGCGGGGCGATTTTGTACTCGCCTCCGGCAAGAGGAGCAGCTACTACATCAACATCAAGAAGGCGTACACCAAGCCTGAGGTACTCCGCGAGATAATCGCGGAGATTGTGGAGAAGCTCCGCGGCATGAGCTACGACTACCTTGCGGGAGTGGCTGTTGGAGCTGTGCCCCTCGTTGCCTGCACCGCCCTTGCCGTGAATAAACCCTTTCTGATAGTGAGGAAGGAGGAGAAGGGCTACGGTACCGGAGCAAAGATCGAGGGAGAGTGGGAGAAGGGAAAACGCGTGGTTCTCCTCGAAGATGTCACAACCACAGGCGGGAGTGTGATAAGTGCCGCCCTCGCCCTCAGGGGCGAAGGATTAATATGCGATAATGTAATAGTAGTGGTTGACCGTGAAGAAGGTGCCGAAGAGGCTCTAAAACAGGCTCAGCTCGAGCTTCTGCCCCTCCTGAAGGTTTCTCAACTGTTATGAGGTGTGTGATATGGATGTGCCTTCTGCTCTGCTCAAAGGTCTGGGTGTACTTCTTGTGTTCATAGGCTTAGCCGGTATGCTGGGCAGCATCTACGGTATAAAGGCGGTGCACGACTACGACTTCGGGTCGCCATCTGCAGTTGTGCAACAGGACATCTCGGAGGCGGGTGTTAAGATGCAGGAGCGCAGGGAGAAGGTGTACAGTGCCCTGGAGGCGAGTAAACAGAACATGAGCAGCTCTGGAGAGGCCCTTGGGAGAGCAAGTGCGAGTGTTTCAGAGGCGAGTGTCAGCGTTTATGCCAGCTCTGCGAAGCTCACCGCCGCCGCCAGGGAGCTTAGAACCGCCTCGGCGTACAACAACGACGCCGCCGAGTATCTCAGGGAGGCTGCCGATGAACTTAAAGAATGGGCAGACAGGTACTCCTACAATGGCACATCCCTGCCGCGCAAGTACATGTTCAAGTCGGCTGTGGACAGGATAGACACCGCCAGCCAGAAGCTTCAGAGTTCAAGCACAAAGCTTACCGCCACAGCTGAGCAGCTCGAGGCAACTTCAGCTGAGCTTGAGTCCACATCGGCCAAGCTTCAGCGCACCTCCGAAAGGCTTACCAACGCCAGCGAGAGGCTTTCAAACACCGGGGAGAGCCTTGGAGAGCTTCGCTCACCCCTGGGCGGGCTGATAGACGACTTTACAAATGCACTCAGCAGCGCCACCGCGAGCATAGAGACAATAACAAAGGCATCGAACAACATAAAGAGTGCACTTTATATTGTGTTCTCATATCTGGTGCTCTTCCACCTCGTACTCTTCCTGCTGGGTATCTCTTTAATAGTAATAGAGGTGAATCTCTTTCATGTAGGAGGTTATTGAATGAAGGTACTTCTGGTTGGAGGTGGTGCGAGAGAGCATGCCATCGCTGAGGCGCTTAAGCGCAGCTCAGAGGTTGAGCTCTACTCAGCGATGAACAACGCCAACCCCGGCATAAAGCGGCTGAGCAGGGAAGTGCTGCGCATAAAGGAGACAGACATCGAGGGTGTTAAAAACTTCGCCCTGAAGCAGGGAATTGAGCTTGCTGTTATTGGACCTGAATCGCCCCTCTGCTCTGGACTCGCGGATGCGCTGCTCGGCGAAGGTATAGCCTGCGTGGGTCCGCGAAGGAGTCTGGCGATGATAGAGTGCAGCAAGGAGTTCTGCCGCAACCTGATGGCCAAGTACCGCATACCCGGAAGCCTGAGATACGGCACTTTTGACGACGCAGAGGAGGCGGCCAACTACATCGACGCCTTTGGGGGCGACATCGCAGTGAAGCCAGTTGGGCTGACGGGCGGCAAAGGTGTTAAGGTTGTTGGGGAGCAGCTCAAAGACAAAGAAGAGGCAAAGGCCTATGCCCGCGAGGTGATAGAGCACGGCATAGGCGGGAGCAGAGTGGTCATAGAGGAGCGCGCCCTAGGCGAGGAGTTTACACTACAAGCCTTTGTGGATGGGAGCAGTGTCGTCGCCATGCCGGCGGTGCAGGACCACAAGCGCGCCTTTGAGGGCGATGAGGGGCACAACACCGGTGGCATGGGCTCATATTCCCAGAGCGACGGCCTCCTGCCCTTCTTAACCAGGGAAGACTACGACTTTGCCCTCCAGGTTATACGCAAAACCGTCGCCGCGCTGAAGAAGGAGACAGGCGAGGGATACAGGGGCATACTCTACGGGCAGTTTATGAAGGGCAGGGAGATAAAGCTCATAGAATTCAACTGCCGCTTTGGCGACCCCGAGGCTATGAATGTGCTCACCCTGCTCGAGAGTGACTTCGCAGAGATATGTGCGAGGATAGCTGAGGGCACTCTCTCAGCGAAGCATGTGAGCTTCGCTGAGCTTGCGTCGGTGTGCAAGTACGTCGTGCCCAAAGGCTACGGCATTGACCCCGCACCCCCCGCCAGGATAAGCATAGACGAAGAGGCAATAAAGCGAGAGGGTG